>CAZIKA010000118.1:0-7976 GCA_964539705.1 uncultured Prevotella sp.
ACTTTCCCACGCAGAAGTGTGTAAAGATATTTTCAAGTACTTCATTTGTCGTAATCTGTCCACCAGTGATCTCCGAAAGGGTGTCGAGAGTAAGGCGAAGGTCTTCTGAAATAAGATCTGTAGGAAGAAAGAAATCGTGAGATGCTTGCGATGAATTTACATAGCCTAAGCCCTCAAGAACACGCTGAAGATGCGAATGCGCACGGGTCAAAGCTTCATAATGACGAGCATTCGTAACAACAATATCTGTATCAGAAAGTGCTGGAATATCGGCTGCATCATAGATAGCTTGTTCAAGAGCAGAGAGATTAGTGCCATGCTTGGCTGAAATCTCAATTAAAGGAAATTTAACTATTGTAAAATTAGAATTATCAGCTTTATCTATCTTATTTCTAATTATTATAAGTTTCTTATTTCCAATACATTCTAAAATCCCATTTAATTCTTCAGTAGAGGGAGCTTGATCAATCACCCAAAGAATGATACGCGCTTTATTAATAGCAGAGAAAGTTCGTTCAATTCCTATTTTCTCCACCTGATCTGTAGTCTGACGGATGCCTGCTGTATCAATAAAACGGAAGGAAATGCCTTGGATCTCAATTGTATCTTCGATTGTATCACGAGTGGTACCATGAACATCAGAGACGATTGCCCGGTCTTCGTGTAACAACCTATTAAGGAGGGTTGATTTTCCAACATTCGTCTTACCAACGATAGCAACTGGTATGCCATTCTTGATGGCTTGTCCCGTCTCAAAACTACGAGCTAACGCCAGAACGTGATTGTCAATTATTTTCGCAAGCTCAAGCAACTCTTTTCGATCAGCAAACTCCAAATCTTCATGGTCAGAGAAATCAAGTTCCAACTCCAGAAGAGAGGTTAATTTCAGGAGTTGCTCTCGCAGTTCAGACAATTTAGAAGAGAAATTGCCTCGCAACTGTCCCATTGCAATTTGATGGGTCATTTTATTATTAGAGGCAATGAGATCAGCCACAGCCTCAGCCTGCGAGAGGTCCATCTTACCATTAAGGAACGCACGTTGCGTAAACTCACCAGGCTTAGCCATACGGCAACCCTGCTGAACCAGCAGTTCCAGCACTTTCTTAAGTATATAGTGCGAGCCATGACAACTTATCTCCACGCTATCCTCGCCCGTATAGGAATGAGGCGCACGAAAGATGCTAACCAATACTTCGTCAATATCAGCAATATGACCATAGTGGATGGTGTTGGGCTGAGCGTTTGAGATATCCTTTGAGAAGATATGCGAAAGAATCTCAAGAGATTGGTCTCCTGAGATTCTGATGATTCCAATGGCACCACCTGGAGCGGTGGCAAGCGCACAAATTGTTTCCTTCATTTAGATGCGTTCCAGTACCTTTTCTATGAGCGTATCAATAGAATTCTTGTAATTAGTATTCATCTCCTTGGCATAGCGATTGGCGATGACCATGCAACAGGTCATGGCGCGATGACCGAGGAGTGATGCCAAGCCGGCAAGAGCGCTGGATTCCATCTCGAAATTGCAGATCTTCATGCCCTCATACTCGAAGGCCTCAATCTTCTCGTTCTGCTGGGGGTCAGCGATATCGGCACGAAGCTGACGTCCCTGAGGGCCGTAGAAACCACCGCAGGACACCGTATAGCCACGCACCATATCATCCTGAGCCACCTGTTCGATGAGGTCGGCATCAGCCACAGCCACATAGGGCGCACCCTTGACGGGATCCCACTGCATGTGCTCGGTGAAGGCCTTCTCCATAGGCACGTCGCACACCACGTTGCGACCGGCATAGTAGTTGAGCAGACCGTCGAAGCCGATGCTCTTCACAGAGGCCACGAAGGTGCCCGTAGGCGTAAAGGGCTGCAAGCCGCCGCAGGTGCCGATGCGCACACAGGTCAGCGTGCGATGCTCGTCCTTTTCCATTCGGGTGGCATAGTCGATATTTGCCAGCGTATCGAGCTCGTTCATCACGATGTCGATATTATCACAGCCGATGCCGTGACTCTGACAGGTGATGCGCTTGCCTTTGTAGGTGCCGGTGATGGTGTGGAACTCACGACTGCTCACCTCGTGTTCTATCGTATCGAAATGAGCCGCAACGGTGTTTACACGGGCAGGATCGCCCACCAGCACTACCCTATCAGCCAGGTATTCTGGCTTCAGATGAAGGTGGAAACACGAGCCGTCGTCATTGATAATCAGCTCGGAAGGAGCAAAGATTTTCTTGTCGTTTGTCATAGCTATCAGGATTTATTAGTTATTACCTTTGTATAATTCATTATGATGAGCCTTCTCGGCCTTGCGTATTTCGAGTTGCAGGCTCTCAAGTTCTTTTTCACTCTTGAGAATCTCTGGGCGCAGCGATACGCGCTCGTCTTCGGAGGCACGGGCATAGTAGTTGCGTGCCAGCAAGAGGGCTTTTTCCAGCACCTCAGCCTGATGACGCAGGTTATCGAGCTCAGAGGAGTTTGAGGTTTGAGATTTGAGGTTTGAGGCTTGAGATTTTGCAGACCTGTAACGTGCGAGGGCCTCCTGCTGCTGTTTCTTGTCTGTCCATGTATCAGCTATCTTGCTGACAGCGGCAAGCGAGCGCAACTTCTGGTCAGAATAAGCCTCCGACTGATAGATTTTTCGCGTCTGATTAGGCTCGAAGACATAGATGCACACCTTGCCCTTAGGCTGGTTTCTGTCGGTAACAAAATAACCCAGGTTGCTGGTTTCGTCGATGGCATAGAAATAATCGTTGGCTGTCGACGAGAAGGGCATCCCCAGGTTCTCGGCCTTGAGGAAAGCACCACTCTCAGCATCATAGCGCGTCACGAAGAGGTCGTAGCCGCCAATGCTGTTCTCGCCCTGCTGGGCAAAGTAGAGCGTGATACCATCGGGCATCAGGAAGGGGAAGTTGGCAGATGCATCGGAAATGCCTTTGACTCTCACTGGCACGGTCCAGGTATTGGCAATATAGTCACACTGGGAGATATGGCAGGCGGAGTCCTTCTTGCTGTAACTGACGATGAGGCGATGATCGCGTAGCTCGTTGGTAAACTGTCCCAGCGAGTCGTTCTGCTCAGCCAGTCCGGCATCCCTTGACAAGGGGATATAGCTCAGGAAATTACGTTTGCTGACCACCATGCTGTCGATAAACATAATCTGCTGGGTAGAGGCCAGCATCTGGGCGATGCGGGGGTCTTCCACCACAACTTCCTTCTTAGTTTGCTTTTTTCTGACTGCTTTCTTTCTCCTCTGGGCAAAGCCGGAAGGAATTATCATCGTCAAAGCCAATAATAATATAACGTATCTCTTCATCGTTTCAATTTATCATCTTTAAAGAGCAAAGATACGACAATAAATCGAAAAAAGGAGAGACGAAGGTAAGAATTAACTGAATTTAAGAATTCTCGACCAGTTTTCCTGCTCTCACAAGGGCATTCCAAAGGCTATGACGGGCTTCGGGATTCTGTTGCTGAATCTGTTCAAACAAGGCGCGCATATCGTCACGATGACTATCGGTTTCGTAGGGACAGAGCTTTATTTGCTTCTCGTAGCCTCGCAACTCGGCATAGCGCTGGATATCAGCCTCTTCCACCATACAGAGCGGACGAATGATGCTGAGGGGCATCTTCCGCATACGCAGCAAGGCGGGCATCGTATCGAAGCGTCCCTGATAGAACTGATTCATCAAGCAGGTATGGAGCAGGTCGTCCTGATGATGACCAAGTGCAATCTTATTACACTCCAATTCCTGCGCCATATTAAAGATTTCCTTGCGACGATACCAGGAACAGAGAAAGCAAGGTGGCTTCTTGTCGGAAGGTTCGAAACGGGTGGTGACGATATGAAGGGGAACATCGAGATCGCTGCAGAACTGCTCCAGATAGGCCGTTGAAGTCTCGTAGGCTATATTCTCCATCCTCACATGAATGGCTTCCACACGGAATCGAGGATGGTCTATCTTCGCACGCTTGCCCAACATCTCAAGCAGACATAAAGAGTCTTTGCCACCTGACAAAGCTACGAGCACGTGGTCATCGTCCTCCAGCAAATGATAGGTGGCAAAGGCTTTTACAAAGCGTTCGCGAATACGTTTCTCCAGTTGTTCAATTTCCGTTCTCAAACCTCAAATCTCAAACCTCAAACCTACTTCATAAAGACGAGATAGACGGCGCAGATAATCAGGAAGAAGGCCAAGATATGGTTCCAATGCAGATGGGTACCCTGGAACATGATGTTGGCAATGATACAAAAGACTGCCAGCGAGATGCACTCCTGAATCACCTTCAGTTGAATGAGGTTGAAGGGACCGCCGTTCTCTACGAAGCCAATGCGGTTGGCAGGCACCTGACAGCAATACTCAAAGAAAGCGATGCCCCACGAGAAAGCAATCACCCCGATAAGCGGCCAGTGGTTGCTGACACCCGTCTCCTGTAATTTCAAATGCCCATACCAGGCAAGTGTCATAAACACGTTGCTTAGTATGAGCAATAAGATTGTATAAAAACCGTTCATTTCTTCTGAAGATATTCATCCATGTTCTGAGCAGCACGGCGACCGTCACCCATAGCGAGGATTACGGTAGCACCACCACGCACAATGTCACCACCGGCGAAAATCTCAGAACGATTTGACTGCATACCCTCATTGACCACGATGGTGTTCTTACGTCCAAGCTCCAAACCTTCGATTGACTTGGGAACCAATGGGTTAGGACTAACACCAACAGCTACGACAACCTGGTCAACATCAAGTGTTACGGTCTTACCCTCTACAGGCACAGGACTGCGACGACCTGATGCATCGGGCTCGCCCAGCTCCATCACCTGAAGCACAGCAGCCTTCACGGCACCGTTCTCGTCAGCCAGATACTCAATGGGGTTGTGGAGTGTAAGGAAGTTGATACCCTCTTCCTTAGCGTGCTTCACCTCCTCCAGACGGGCAGGCATCTCCTGTTCGCTACGGCGATAGACGAGGGTTACCTCTGCACCCAGACGCTTGGCTGTACGACAAGAGTCCATAGCGGTATTACCACCACCCACAACGAGCACTTTCTTACCCAGATTGATAGGTGTATCGGTAGTAGGATTAGCAGCATCCATTAGGTTCACACGTGTCAGATATTCATTTGACGACATGATGTTGATGCTGTTCTCACCAGGAATATTCATGAAGTTAGGCAGACCTGCACCAGAGCCTACGAAGATACCTTTAAAGCCCTGCTTCTCAAGGGTCTCCACGCTGATGGTCTTACCTACGATAACGTCCGTCTGGAAATGTACGCCCATCTTACGCAGGTTCTCGATTTCCACATCCACAATCTTGTTGGGCAGACGGAACTCGGGGATACCGTACTTCAGCACACCGCCAATCTCGTGAAGAGCCTCAAAGACATAGACATCGTAGCCCTTCTTCACCATATCGCCAGCGAAGCTCAGGCCTGCAGGACCAGAACCTACGACGGCAATCTTAATGCCGTTAGAGGGGGCAATCTCAGGCAGAGAGATGTTGCCGCTCTCGCGCTCATAGTCAGCAGCAAAGCGCTCCAGATAACCGATAGCCACAGCGGGCTCGTTCATCTTCAGGTGGATACACTTGCTCTCACACTGCTTCTCCTGAGGACAAACACGTCCACAGACAGCGGGCAGAGCAGAGGTATTCTTCAGCACCTTAGCAGCAGCTAAGAACTCTCCACGCTCGATATTCTTGATGAATGAAGGGATATTGATATTCACAGGACAGCCCTCTACGCACGATGGCTTTGCACAGTCAAGACAACGTTTTGCTTCTGTCATTGCCATCTCCTTCGTCAAACCGATATTTACTTCCTCCAAACGGGTGGTAGCACGATAAACGGGGTCGAGCTCAGGCATTTTTACACGAGCAATCTGCGTGCGCTCCTTTGGCTTCATGCTCTGCTGGAGCTCCTTACGCCAAGGTGCGTTGCGGTCGGTGAGTTCTTCTATAGAGGGGCAAGGGGCAAGTTTTGAGGGGCAAGAGGTCAGATCTGCAGCAAGACTATCCTCTTGCTCCTTGCCCCTTGCACCTTGCTCCTTATCCAAATGTTCCTGGAAGTGTTCCATCTCTTCCTGCTCGGCCTTCTTGAAAGTACCCATACGCTTGAACATCTCGTCCCAGTCAACGAGGGCACCATCGAACTCAGGTCCGTCGATGCAGACGAACTTCGTCTTACCACCGATAGTCAAACGGCAAGCACCACACATACCAGTACCATCCACCATGATGGTATTGAGTGATACTTCGCAGGGGATGTTGTGCTTCTGGGCGGTGAGGTTAGAGAACTTCATCATGATTGGGGGACCAATAGCAAACACTTTGTCGACATGCTCCTGCTCAATAAATTTCTCGATACCAACGGTGACAACACCTTTTTCGCCGTAAGAGCCATCATCGGTCATAATGATTACCTCGTCAGAACTCTCGCGTACCTTATCTTCTAATATAATAAGGTCTTTGCTACGGCCTGCCATCACACTGAGCACACGGTTGCCAGCAGCCTTCAATGCCTGGATGATAGGCAACATGGGAGCTACGCCCAAGCCACCACCTGCGCATACCACAGTGCCGAACTTCTCAATGTGAGTAGGATTACCCAGAGGACCTACGATATCTGTCACGTAGTCGCCCTCGTTCAGCATACACAGCTTCTTTGACGAGAGTCCCACCTGCTGTACTACTAGCGTAATGGTACCCTTGTCTTTGTCGGCACCAGCAATGGTAAGCGGCATACGCTCACCCTTCTGTCCAACACGCACAATGACGAAATTGCCCGCCTTGCGACTATTCGCAATCAGCGGTGCCTCGATTTCAAAGAGAAAGACCTTCTCTGAGAACTGCTCTTTTCTGACAATTTTATTCATAATTGAGTCCGTTTGTTTCGATTTTGCGTGCAAAGGTACTAATTACTTAGCAAAGTGCCAAAGAAAAACGCATATTAATTATATTTTGTCAGACAAAATGAATAAAAATGAATAGCAGGACAACTTATCCAACCTGAAGGATATTGTTAAAGATTCATAAATATTTATCGCAAACCCAACCGCAAGGCGCTCATTCTCAATTATATTGAGTACCTTTGCATCCGTTTTGTCCCCACCGTGGGGAAATAGGAGCCAGAACAGGCGCTGACACCTATATAATATTAACCAATTAAAACCGTCTGAGAAACGTCTGTTCAGACACACAAATGCCCACTAAAGGGCGAAAAGAATTTTTATGTCAGAATTAACAAAGAACGTTCAGCCGTTGCAGGACTTCAACTGGGACGAGTTTGAAAATGGCACCGTAAGTGGCGTAAGCAAAGAAGAGCTTGACAAGGCTTACGATGAGACCCTGAACAAAGTTGCCGATCATCAGGTCGTTGAGGGTAAGGTCATCTCAGTTGACAAGAAGGAAGTAGTAGTCAACATTGGCTACAAGAGCGACGGTATCATCCCCGCTGGTGAGTTCCGCTACAACCCCGAGCTGAAAGAGGGCGACGTAGTAGAAGTCTATGTGGAGACCGCTGAGGACAAGAAGGGCCAACTGGTACTTTCTCACAAGAAGGCTCGTCTGAGCAAGGCTTGGGACCGCGTGAACCAGGCTCTCGACGATCAGGAGATTGTACAGGGCTACATCAAGTGCCGCACGAAGGGTGGTATGATTGTAGACGTATTCGGCATCGAGGCCTTCCTGCCTGGCAGCCAGATTGACGTTCACCCCATACGCGACTACGACCAGTTCGTTGGCAAGACCATGGAGTTCAAGGTAGTGAAGATCAACCAGGAGTTCCGCAACGTGGTTGTTTCTCACAAAGCTCTCATCGAGCAGGAGCTCGAGGCCCAGAAGCAGGAGATCATCTCTCGTCTGGAGAAGGGTCAGATCCTCGAGGGTACTGTCAAGAACATCACCTCTTACGGTGTGTTTGTTGACCTCGGTGGTGTTGACGGACTCATCCACATCACAGACCTCTCTTGGGGCC
>CAZIKA010000119.1:0-7869 GCA_964539705.1 uncultured Prevotella sp.
AGGAGTGCAGGAGTTTAAAGGAGTGACAGACGTTAGTCTTAGCCCTGCACTCCCACTCGGAAAAGAAATGGAGCCACAAATCTATCGTCTGCACTCCTTCACTCCTTCACTCCTGCACTCCTAAACTAATCTACCAATCTACTAAACCCCTAATCTACTAAAGACATGAAAAAGAAAGAACTCTGGAAATTCGTGATTCAAACGACCATCAGCATCCTGTCGGCTATCGCAACAGCACTGGGAGTCACCTCGTGCATGGCGTAAGCAATTGACAATTGTCGTAAGATAATCTTTTGACACTTTAACCCAAAAATCCCGAACAACATGCAAGTTATTCGGGATTTTTTCGTATCTTTGCCCGCAAAAATAACACAAAACGTAACAATATGCAATTATTTGACGTTTACCCCCTGTTCGACGTGAATATCGTAAAGGGACAAGGATGCAAGGTTTGGGACGACAAAGGCCAGGAATACATGGACCTCTACGGCGGTCATGCTGTGATTAGTATAGGGCACTGTCACCCGCACTATGTGGAGAAGATGACACAGCAGTTGCAGACGCTGGGCTTCTATTCGAACTCTGTACAGAACAAGTTGCAGGTGGAACTGGCTGAGCGGTTAGGAAAAATCAGCGGTTACGAGGATTACCAGCTATTCTTGGTGAACAGCGGTGCCGAGGCCAACGAGAACGCGCTGAAGCTGGCATCGTTTAAGACGGGCAACATCCGCGTGCTGTCGTGCGAAAAGGCGTTCCACGGACGTACCTCGCTGGCTGTCGAGGTGACCAACAACCCAAAGATCGTAGCCCCCATCAACGATAACCATCACGTGCGCTTCCTGCCCCTCAACGATATCGAGCCTTGGGTACGCGAACTGACTCGCGGCGGCATCGCTGCTGTCATTCTGGAGTGCATTCAGGGCGTGGGCGGCATTCAGATGGCTACGCCTGAGTTCGCACAGAAGTTGGCCTACGCCTGCAAGCGCTATGGTGCTGTATTGATTTGCGACGAGATACAATGCGGCTACGGTAGAAGCGGAAAATTCTTCGCTCACCAGTGGCTGGGCATCAAGCCCGATATTATCACCGTGGCAAAAGGCATCGGCAACGGATTCCCCATGAGCGGCGTGCTCATCTCGCCTGAATTCAAGCCCGTTTACGGACAACTGGGTACTACCTTCGGTGGCAACCACCTGGCTTGCACCGCTGCCCTGTCGGTCATCGACGTGATGGAGCAGGAGAACCTGGTAGAGAACGCTCGCGAGGTGGGCGACTATCTGATGGAGAAAATCAGAAAATTAAATAATGATAAGATTAAAGAGGTGCGCGGTCGCGGTCTGATGATTGGTATCGAGCTCTACACACCTCAGAAGCCCGTACGTCAGCGCTTGGTTTACGAGCAGCACGTGTTCACCGGCTGTTCGGGCGAGAATGTGCTACGCCTGTTGCCGCCTCTGACTTTCACCAAGGCCGAAGCCGACGAATTTGTTGAACGTTTACAGAAAGCATTATGAAAATATCAATGATAGGTGCAGGCGCTATGGGTGGCGCCACCGTAGAAGGCATGATGAAAGCCGACTACTTTGACAACAAGAACATCACCGTGAGCGACCCCTCGGAGGCCGTTCTGAAGAAATTCGCTGAGCAGGGTATCAGCACCACGACCGACAACGCACAGGCTGCAAGCGTGGCCGATGTGGTCATCGTATGCGTAAAGCCCTGGCTGGTAGAGCAAGTGCTGACAGGCATCAAGGAGAGTCTGAACCCCGAGAAGCAGATTCTCATCGTCATTGCTGCAGGCGTAAAGTCAACGAGCATTCAGGAATGGCTGGGCGCAAAGTGTCCCCCACTCTTCCTCTGCATCCCCAATATCGCCATTGCTCAGCTGGCATCAATGACGTTCCTCGTTCAGTGTGGCGCTGTATCGCAGCACCAGACAGAACAGGTAAAGGCCATCTTCGATGCCATGGGAAATACCTTGTTTACTGACGAGGCACACCTGGCAGCAGGCACCACCCTCGCCTCTTGCGGCATTGCCTACGCCATGCGTTATGTCCGTGCTGCCTCAGAAGGCGGCGTGGAACTGGGCTTCAAGGCCGACCAAGCCAAGGAGATTGTGATGCAAACCATGCTGGGTGCCGTGAAGCTCTTGGAAGCCAGCGGATTGCACCCTGAGGCAGCTATCGACCTGGTAACCACCCCTGGCGGCGTGACCATCAAGGGACTGAACGAAATGGAACATGCAGGTTTCACCAGCGCAGTTATTAGAGGACTAAAAGCAGGAGCAAAGTAAAATATGGACGAACAACTGAAACAGATTGGCGAGCGTCTGCGCGGATTGCGTGACGTGCTGGATATCCCCGTCAGCGAGATGGCAGAGACCATCGGCATCTCATCGGAGAAGTATGAAAAGATAGAGGCAGGCGAGATGGACATCACCATCTCTAACCTGATGAAGATAGCGCATAAGTATGGCGTTTCTACCGAAGAGCTGATCTTTGCCGAGGCGCCCCACATGAAGTCGTACTACGTCACACGCAAGGGACAGGGCATGAGCATCGAGCGTACCAAGGCTTACAAATACCAGAGTCTGGTAGGTGGGTTCGTAAACCATAAGGCCGACGTGTTCATCGTTACCGTAGAGCCCAAGCCCGAGGCTCAAGTGGTGTACAAAAACTCACACCCCGGACAGGAGTTCAACCTGGTGCTCGAAGGAAAGATGGAACTCTACATTGCCGGTAAGACAATCGTATTGGAAGAGGGCGACAGCATCTATTTCGATGCCACAAAGCCCCACGGCATGCTGGCCATTGGCGACAAAGCCGTGAAGTTCTTAGCATTTACTGTTGAATAAAAGACCCCATGATAGAAAGATTTTTAAAGCAGACACATTTCGAGTCCGTTGAGGATTACAATAAGAACCTGGAGTTCATCATCCCCGAGCACTTCAACTTCGCTTACGATGTGATGGATGCTTGGGCAGAAGAGGCTCCGGAAAAGTTGGCACTGCTCTGGACAAACGACCAAGGAGAGGAGATTCGTGCCACTTACAAGCAACTGAAAGAGCAGAGCGATCAGGCCGCAGCATACCTGCAATCGCTGGGCATCGGCAAAGGCGACCCTGTGATGCTCATTCTGAAGCGCCGCTACGAGTGGTGGATTATCATGCTGGCACTGTGCAAGATTGGTGCCATCGTGATTCCTGCCACCCACATGCTCACCAAGAAAGACATTATCTATCGTAACACACGTGCCAGCGTGAAGGCTATCATCTGCGTGGACGATGCCTACGTAACAGGTCAGATTCAACTGGCCATGTCAGAAAGCCCAACAGTAAAGCAGTATATCACCGTTACCGACCACGGCAAACCCATTCCTGAAGGTTTCCGCGACTGGCAGGCTGAGTGGCAGAAGGTTTCTCCTTTTGTTCGTCCTGCCTTCGTCAACAACAACGAAGACACAATGATTATGTACTTCACCAGCGGTACCAGCGGCGAGCCGAAGATGGTGGCTCACGACTACCTCTATGCGATGGGACACCTCACCACAGGTGTGTTCTGGCACAACCTGCACGAGGGTTCTCTGCACCTGACGGTAGCAGATACCGGCTGGGGTAAAGCTGTTTGGGGTAAGTTCTACGGACAGTGGTTCGCTGGTGCAACGGTCTTCGTGTTCGACCATGAGAAGTTCAATGCCGACACGCTGCTGCGCCAGATGGAGAAATACAAGGTGACCTCATTCTGTGCACCTCCTACCATCTACCGCTTCATGATTCGCGAGGACTTGTCGAAGTACGACCTCTCGTCACTGCAGTACTGCTGCACAGCCGGCGAGGCACTCAACCCTGCCGTATTCGATAAGCTGAAGGAGTTGATTGGCCTGAACATTATGGAAGGCTTCGGACAGACGGAGACCACTATGACCCTTGGCACCTTCCCTTGGATGACACCAAAACCAGGCTCAATGGGTATTCCCAATGCCCAGTACGACATCGACCTGCTGCGTGCCGACGGTACGCCCTGCGAGGATGGTGAGAAGGGTGAAATTGTGGTTCGCGTAGGCGACAAGAAGCCCGTGGGCCTCTTCAAGGGCTACTATCGCGACGAGGAGAAGACCCGTGAGGCTTGGCACGATGGCATCTATCACACCGGTGATATGGCTTGGCGCGATGAGGATGGTTACTACTGGTTCGAGGGTCGTATCGATGATGTCATTAAGTCTTCTGGTTATCGTATCGGTCCGTTTGAAGTAGAGAGCGCCCTGATGACTCACCCTGCCGTTGTAGAATGTGCCATTACTGGTGTACCCGATGATGTGCGTGGCATGGTGGTCAAGGCTACCGTAGTGCTGGGCAAGGAATGGAAGGACAAGGCTGGCGATGACCTGGTGAAGGAACTTCAGCAGCACGTTAAGAAAGTAACTGCCCCCTACAAATACCCACGTATCATCGAGTTCGTCGACGAACTGCCAAAGACCATCAGCGGAAAGATTCGACGCGTGGAAATCAGACAGAAAGACAGTAAGAAATAACCAATGGTATCGTAAGCATTGATAGCAGGGTTGTGATAAACGTCACCTCTGCTATCAGTGTTGTATCGCGGTTGTATTTCAAACAGAGAATGGTGCCATAGGTTGCCACTGGCATCGCTATCACCACCGTGTTAATACTAGTCACATAGGGGTCGAAGCCTAAGGCCAGGCACAGAAAATGCACACCCGCTGGCAACAAGGCCAGGCGGAACAATGTTGTGGCATAGACTGTCATGTTGCCCATCAAAGCACGCAACGGCAATTGTGACATCGACGAACCGATAATCAGCAGGGCAGCAGGTACGGTAATATTTCCTATCATCGTCAAAGGCTGACTGACATAACCTGGGATATTGTCGATTCCCAAAGCTACAATAAGCATGGAAAGATATGCCGAGAGCATCGGCGTGCTATAGAGTACCTTCTTATTGAAGTGTTTACGGTCAGAGCTTTGACCACCAGTAATCATCATCGTACCAATAGTAAACACGGCAAACGTATTCACCACGTTCAGCACGGCAGCATAAAAGACCGCCTGATTGCCAAAGATGCTCGCCACCACAGGATAACCCATAAAGCCTACGTTCCCAAATACCAAAGCGAAGGCCACCACACCGCGGTCGTCAATCTTGCGGGTCAGAATACGCGAAAGTCCCCATGCTGCAATCGTCAACACAACATAAGTAAAGGCGCTGATGGCCAGCAATGGCAGAATATACTGACGGTCGGGCAGGTCACCCGTCATCGATGATGCCAGAATCAATGCCGGACAAGTGATATTGATGACCAGGCGCGAGAGATGACTGTCGAAACGGTCCTTAAAGTACCCCATTTTGCCTGCTACATAGCCTACGACGACAATGGCAAAAAGGGTGATCATCACTTCAAACATATTACAAAAATGTTACTTTCAGAATCTTTTTCGTTTTGAGGGTGCAAAATTACAATTTTTCTTTGTAATTTTGCAGCAGATTGTTATTTTATTTGAGAAAAGGATAAACAATGAAGAGAAGAATAGTCATCAAGGTTGGCTCGAACGTACTGACCAGACAGGATGGGAAACTTGACGTAACACGTATGTCGGCACTCGTAGACCAGATAGCTTGGCTGCGCCAGCAAGGCATCGAGGTCATCCTCGTTTCATCAGGTGCTGTAGCCTGCGGACGCAGGGAACTGACCGTTGACCACTCGCTGGACAGCGTAGAACAGCGACAGCTATTCTCTGCCGTAGGACAGGGAAAACTCATCGGGCTCTACTACGACCTGTTTCGTGAGTTCAATATCCACGTGGGGCAGGTTCTCACCATGAAAGAAAACTTCCAACCCGGCGAACAATACAAGAACCAGCAGGCCTGTATGAAGGTCATGTTGGAGAACGATGTGTTGCCTATCGTCAACGAAAACGACACCGTTTCCGTTACCGAGCTGATGTTTACCGATAACGACGAGCTATCAGGCCTCATCGCACAGATGATGGAGGCTGACACGCTGATTCTGCTCTCAAATATTGACGGTATCTACAACGGGCATCCCGACAACCCCGATTCTCAGATTATTCCGACAGTAGAACCAGGAGGCGACCTCTCGAAATACATCAAGGAAGAGAAGAGTGCCTTCGGTAGAGGCGGTATGCACTCCAAATACACCACAGCACAGAAGGTGCAGCAGGCTGGCATTCGCGTCATCATTGCCAACGGCGAGCGCGAAAACATCCTCGTAGACCTCATAGAAAACAAAGACAACACACCGCATACAGAATTCATACCATGCAACTAAAAGAGACTTTCGAAAGAGTGAAGCGCGCCAGCAAAAGTCTGGCACTGCTGAGCGATACACAGCGTAATGAGATACTGAACGCTGTGGCAGATGCTATTATCTGTCAGAAGGAGAGAATCCTGAAAGCTAACGCTGAAGACTTGGCCAAGATGGATAAGACGAATCCGCTCTACGACCGATTGCAACTGACTGACAGCCGACTGGAAGGTATCGCCAGCGATATGCGTAACGTAGCCAAACTACCCTCGCCACTTGGCCATATCACCAAGCAGAAGACGCTGCCTAACGGACTTCGTCTTTGTCGTGTGAGCGTACCTTTCGGCGTGATTGGCATGATTTACGAGGCTCGTCCTAACGTGACCTTTGACGTCTTCTCTCTTTGTTTCAAAAGCGGAAATGCCTGCGTACTGAAAGGTGGTAAGGATGCCGACTGCTCCAATCGCGAAGAGGTAGCGCTGATTCATGAAATACTCGAGAAATACGGTGTTTCAAAGGATGTCGTAGCTCTATTGCCTGCCACCCATGAGGCCACAGGCGAGATGCTGAATGCCGTAGGATATGTAGACCTCTGCATTCCTCGTGGCGGACGCAAGCTCATCGACTTCGTACGCGACACCGCTCGCATCCCTGTCATCGAAACAGGTGCCGGTGTGGTGCATATCTATTTCGATAAGGATGGCGACTTGGAGAAAGGAAAAGCCATCGTCAATAATGCCAAGACCCGCCGCGTCAGTGTATGCAATGCGCTCGACACGCTGCTCGTCCACAAAGACAGGGAGGGCGAACTAGACGAATTGCTGGCTCCGATGAAAGGAAAGGTGGAGTTCTTTTTCAACGATGAGAGTCGCTACGACACAGAGTTTATGGACTACAAGATGAATGTCGTAACCGTCAACTCACTGGAGGAGGCTCTCAACCATATTGACCAACACGGCAGCGGTCATAGCGAGGCCATCGTCACTGAGAATGAAGCGGCCGCCCGCAAGTTCCAAGCCCATGTCGATGCTGCCTGCGTCTATTGGAACGCGCCCACTTCGTTTACCGATGGTGCACAGTTCGGACTTGGTGCAGAGATTGGTATCTCTACACAGAAGTTAGGTCCTCGCGGTCCCATGGCCCTCGAAGAGATTACAACCTACAAGTGGCTGATTGAGGGCGAAGGACAGATAAGGAGTTAAGAGTTAAGAGTTAAAAAATAAGAGATAAAAGATATGAAAAGCTTCATAAACGTACAAGACTTGGGCCCATTGGATAAGGCGATGGCCGAAGCATTTGAGATTAAGAACGATCGTTTCAAATATCAGCACCTGGGCAAGAACAAAACGCTCATGATGATATTCTTTAATAACTCGTTGCGTACACGTCTTTCTACCCAGAAGGCAGCAATGAACCTCGGCATGAATGTCATTGTGCTCGATGTGAATGCTGGTGCCTGGAAACTGGAGACTGAACGTGGTGTTATCATGGATGGCGACAAGAGTGAGCACTTGCTCGAGGCTATCCCTGTGATGGGTTGCTACTGCGACTTGATTGGTGTACGCTCGTTTGCCGGACTTACCGACC
>CAZIKA010000120.1:0-7760 GCA_964539705.1 uncultured Prevotella sp.
CCTTTGACTTGGCATAGCGCGACAGTTCAGCCATCTTCTCATAGCCAATCTGTACGTCCCACAGTGCATCAATCAATACAGAGCGGTAACCCATTGCTGCTGAGAAATCAATATAGCGTTTCTGCTCATCGAAGTTACAACTGCTATCCATGCCGATAATCCACGACCAAGAACCAGCACCGTATGTATAGTTACGACTAGCCTTATACTTGGGCTTCACCAAGTCAAAAGGAACAGTAGTCTCCACAACATTCTGGAGAGTAGAACCTACAGTAATCGTACGCCAAGGGGTCTGCGACGGAAGTCTGACAGCAGCATTCGTTGTACTAACGCCATTCATCTCTCCTTGTTGCGGGAAACCGATCTTATAAGATGCGCCCCCCTCATTGAGCAAACGACAACCTACATAGTTTCCATCGGTACCTGTCTCTGAAATCAGCACCCAACCTTTCTCGCCAGCCTTAAACAGACAAGGGAACGTATAACCTTCGCCCCATCCGTTCTTACCAACTGGCTCATCAAGGGTATATGAAGTCTCATAACTTGGAGATGTGCGAGCAAAGCCACCCATGGGCTTCGACTGCGGGCAAAGGAAAGTTGTGGTACCATCAGGCAACACAAAACCACTTGCCTCACTCTCTACAACTGCAACCAAAGTCTCGCCTCCACGATTTTTCTTCGGTAACAACTTATAGCAGAAAGCCACATCACGATTGCTTACACGGAAGATGATATCCATCGCATGACGACCACTTTTCTCTATCTGACATACCGCCTCGGTAGCCTCATAGTGTACATTGCTCTGCTTGATGGTCTTCAGGCTATAGTCATCTGTCACCGTCTTCGTGGTACAGTCCTTGACGACCAAATCCTTCGTTAAATCCTCGAAGTTCAATTTCAGTCCCAATGGAGAGTGCATCAATACAGCAGCACCCTTGTAATTAACCTGATAGCCAGGTTTTCCACCTTCATCGCTGACGGTCACTACAATATTTCCATCAGGACTTGTAATCTTATTCTCAAAAGCCTGTGCTGACAGACATGTCAGCAACAGGCTACTAAAAATCGAAATCTTCTTCATTCTTATTTAACAATTACTTTCTTGTTTCCAATCACATAGATACCAGCAGGCAGATTCTTCACAGCCTCGCAACGATTCACGCCCTTTTGGAGCAGCTGACCGGCAAGTGTGTAAACATTTACCTTATTATTCCGTGTAGCAGTCATCTCAGTAATACCCGTTGTATCATACTGATCATCATTGCTCAGGAACATCTCACCCACGAAGATCTTACCATTACCTGATCCGTCACTGGTAAAGCTGATTGAGGCAATATTAGTAAGGTCAACCGGCTTATTCTTCTGAACAGACGAAGTGTACTTCGCATTCTGCAAGTCAATAACAACTTGCTTGGCCTTACCGAGGTCTGAGATATGATAAACATTACTTGTTGTCTTCGGGCAAAGCACTACACCGAAATTAGGTGTATTACTTGACAATGTCAGTAGTTTAACTACCAGGAACTTGAAGCCAGATATATCTATGGGATTATCATAGGTCCATCCCACACGTCCGCTCTTTCCAGGAATAAACACATGGTTCTTCTCAGAATAACTTCCGCTGCCCTTGATGACCTTCACCTCATCCTGTGCGAATGGGAAATAAGTAGCATTAGCAGTGAACGAAGTCGTTAGGTTATTACCCATAATATCTGTATATTCGGCAGTGATTACTGCAGGTCCCTGCTTCAAACCGCGCAACTGTCCGTTGTAAACCTCAATGGTATCGGGCGATGCTGACTGATAGATAGCCTGTGTTGACACGTTCTCCGTATGTTTGTCCATGAAGGTAGCGACCACATGGGGTGAGTAGAGTGTACCAATCCTGATATCTACCTTCGTAGCAGCAGGTGCCAGTTTGGTAGCCGTAAACATGGTCTCATCCAACGGTCTTGTGAAGGGCTGGTAGAGGGCATCCTCGTCAAAGCCTTCCTCGGTAGCAAACCAGTCAAAGTCAGCAGAACCGCCACCGCCGGCCTTCGTAGCATAGCAGAACAGACCGAAGCGTGCGCCTACAAAGACGCTCAAGTTAAAGCCAATAGATGTCTCACTGCCAAGAGCCGTCCAAGTCTTGTTATCCAAAGAATAGTAAAACTTGGTCTTATTACTGCTGTAGTTGTATGTAGCACGCAGATAGACGATATCCGTCACGGTAGCCGTAGCATAGTCCTCCTTCGTAGAAGCAGCATCACCGTTCAGGGCATCCTGACGCCAGTAAATCTTGTTCACACCTTCCTTCTTCTCCACACCAATCTGTGCGTATGGATCCTGGAAGATGCAGATACCAGCACGGTCACCCTCAGCCAGTCGTGTCACATCAAGCTTGATAGTACCAATAGTCGGCTTATTATCATGAGCAAAGATACGCTGTGTCAACGTGTTCTGTGCCAGTGACAATTGAGTCGTGGTGCTAGTAGCCTTCAGACGCAACCATCCGGCACGCTCGAAGAGGCTATAGCCATTGGCATTAGGCAGGTGGTTCCACTCCCACTGCATGTCGAGCGGGAAGTTGCGGAACACATCGGTCGTTGCCATCCCTTTGAAATTAACCAGTGTACCAGCCGGCTTGTTGTAGGTCTTATAGGGTTTGCCGTTGTTACCTACTATAGGCCAGTCCTCCACCCACTTCACAGGCTGCAGGTTAGGCATACGACCTAAACCGCCAAGATCTTGCTGCATAATAGTCCACCAGTTTCCTTTCGTATCCTCGATAAGAGCGCCCTGATGGATGGTGTTTACCTGACCGTCGATATGTGTCTCAACAAGCACTTTCTCCTCATAAGGGCCAAAAGGACTGGTAGAACGGAATACCGTCTGACCACTGGGCCATCCGCCATAGGTAGCATAGATATAATAGTAGTTGCCCTTCTTATACATGTGACAGCCCTCCAACTGAGTTCCCTCACGTGTAACCACCTTCTGTTCCTTTACGAATTTGAAATTCTTGTCAAGTTCACAAACGGAGATTGTTGTTGCATTACAAGCAATGTACACTTTGTCACCGTCAAAGAGCATACCTGGGTCATAGTAGTTTCGATCCAAACGCTTTACGGTCCACTTACCCTCTGGGTCTGTAGCCGTGAGCAACCATGCTTTATCGCTGTTACCATTAATCAGTATATAGAACTTACCATCATTGTACTTCATTGAGCAGGCCCACATACCCTTGGCATAGGCACTCTTACCATTCTCGAGCCTATAGTTCTCATCATCTGTCAACTTCTCCAGCGGATTAGCGCAGTATTCCCAATTCACCATATCCTTTGACTTCAGGATAGTAGCACCGGGGAAGTGAACCATCGTAGTAGAAACCATATAATAGGTGTCACCCACACGAATCACGTCGGGATCAGGAATGTCTGCCCTCACAATTGGGTTCGTATAGGTGCCGTCACCGTTATCGCTGGCAGGCACATCGCATGCATAGTCGGCATGAGGCCAGTTCACCTTGTAATACTCAGCATACCAGTCGATACAAGCCTTACCACAAGCTTCCTCCAATCCATCGAAAGCAGGAGCTACCGTACCATCGGCCAGCAGTTTATCAATATCAATCAGACAGGCAGTTCCAGAAAGGGTCATCGAGATATTACCATAGTGGTCGTATACGTTCTTGGTGATTGTGCCCCATACAGAGGTACGGCCAGTTGCCCAAGTACCGTAGTTTGACAGCACCGTCTCACCATGTTCGTTAACGTGATCAGTACCAGGCTTATAGGGACTCCAGTCAATCTCTGTGATGATAACGGGATTGGTATCCACCACAGGTACCTGATTGTGGAACTGGTTAATCTTTGCTGTAGTAGCAGAAGGCACACTTGCAGCCGTTAAGTTCTTGTCTGCGCAACCATACCAACCGTCATAGTCGTGAACGGCATAACCGATATTATCGCCTGTGATGGGATAGGTCTTATAGTCAGCATAGCTTGCCTGCCAGCCTGAACCTGGTATCCAAATAATACCCTTAAAACCATTGTCCCGAATCTTTTCTACAATTGGCTGGAAGAAATCATGCAAAGCTTTCTTATCGCTGCCACCACTGGCATTCTTCACGCTTACAGGCTCATTTGCCAACTCCAGACTAATCTGACCAGCGTAAGCACGGATATTTTCATTCTTCGAAACAATGTCCCATACCGTCAGCAGATATTTCTGATAATAACCATCCACACGAATCTCGCCAGGACATACACCCGGTGGACGCACTACGACATACATGCCGTGTTTCATGGCCTTCTCCATCAACGGAAAATAAAGCGACTCAAGATAAGTTTTCAATCGTGCTTCGCTGAAATGTGAGATATCGGCCTCACCGCTTACTTCTTGTCCTATCGGGTCTATAGTCTTATTCTCAGCATTCTTCGTGAATCCTGCAGCAGTAATACTGTTGTCGTTGGTCCAAGCGGGTTCCAGATGCAGACGGAACACATTACACTTAGCCTGCTCCAGTCCAGTAAACAGCTTCTCGAAATATTCAAGACAACGCTTACGTCCTGCATCATCATAACTCCAGCCCCAGCGACCGTTATTAAACCAAGCACTTGGGGTATCCATCACACCGTGTAATACCACGTGGTTACCATAGGTATCCACCAGCCACTTCCCTTCTTGATGAATGGTAGGTAGCGGTTTCACGCCTTGTGCCCAGCCCATGAGGCCGAACATCAATGCTACTGCACAAATTAAATTACGCTTCGTCATAGTGATTATCTTTTGTTTATTGATTATTTCTCAGTCTTTGAATAGGCGAACTCATCCACATCCACATAGCCGCCATTCTTCTTCGTAGCATAATTGAAGATACCGAACTTCGTTCCCATGAAGAAACGACGATAGTCGAAAATCATGCGATAGTTCTTAGTGCCTATCTGTGTCCACTTCTCACCATCAAGGCTATAGAAGAAGTTGGCTACATCATGCTGACCTGGACGAAAGTCTCCATCCAAACGCAACCAAATGGTTTGAGATTTGAGATTTGAGGTTTGAGATTTAAATGCTGCTGATAAATCAACAATCTCAATAACTTTCTCTTCGACATTGGTAACGGCCTTCTCACGATCTGTAAGACTTACCTTCTGTTCGCTCATCTCAAGCACATATTTCTTTCCCTGCTTTTTGATGGTCAGCACACCGCTATCACCATTGAAAGCAGCCAGACCGGCACAGTCACCATCCTTCATCTTCGAGACATCCAGTTTCACGGCACCACTACAGGTAGGACCTTCCATACGCTGAGTCAACGTGTTGGGAGCCAGATAGAGGTTCTCTACCACACGATTGGTCTTTAGACGGAGGAAACCAGGACGCTCCTTCAAGCTCCAAGCATTATCAATGGGGTTATGGTTCCACTGCCAGTGAAGGCCTAATTCCGATGAGGCAAACTCATCGGCACGGACGATGCTTGTCTCAGGCATACCACTGCGATAGGGACGCATGGTTTCAGGCACCTTTCCATTCTCGTCGCCCAACTGAGGCCAACCGTCAATCCAACGAACGGGAGACAGCGTCAACACGCGACCTACACCGCCACGATCCTGAAACATAATGCCGTACCAGTCGCCCTCTTTCGTATCGACGATAGTACCTTGAGCCAAGTATGAAAAGCCACCGAAGTCACTCTCCAGAATAGTATTCTTCTCCCAAGTGCCGTTCAGATCCTTGGTACGATAGCAAACCTCACGACGATGACGTCCAGGAGCATAAACATGCGAGATCAGCAAAGCATAATAAGTGCCGTTATGCTTAATGACACGTGTTCCCTCCAATAATCCACGCTCATCAGCCTCACGCTGGAAGTAATGACGGAGTGAACCCTCCACCACACCTTTCAAATCAAGAGTCAACTGACACATCTCACCCGTTCCGAAGAACACATACGGTGTGCCATCCTCATCGAAGAACAAAGTTGCATCATGGAAATGACGCAGACGAGAGTGGATAGTCCAAGGACCTTCAGCCTTCGGAGCTGTGAAGATATAAGTGTCGCCCATAGCGCCAGCCTCATTGGGGGCTAGCAGAGCATAGAATTTACCATTGTGATACTTCAGCGATGTGGCCCACTGTCCGCGACCATATACCGTACCCTCCTGCAAGTCATACTTAGGCGAGTCGGTCAGCTTGTCAAAGATGTAGCCCACCGTTTCCCAGTTCTTCAAATCCTTTGATGCCATTACAGGAGCACCTGGCATCAAGTGCATAGTCGTAGAGACCAGATAAAAAGTATCATCAACGCGAATCACGTCGGGATCGGGCACATCAGCCCAGAGCATAGGGTTCTTAATTTGAGCATTTGCACTAGCAGCTAATAGCAAGCAGCCAATAGCCAGCAGCGATGATTTCAGTAGCTTCTTCATTTGTTTCTGGTTTTTGGTTTTAATACTGCGTGCAAAGGTAACAAAAAAAAACGAGACGTGGCACGTGTCCACGTCTCGTTTATTTTCTATAATGTTTCAGAATTACTTCACAATGAGCTTCTCAACGCGTACGGTACCGTCGCTCATCTGCTTCTTCACAATCTGCAGACCCTTCTGGGCTCTGATCATGCGGCGACCGTTCAGGTCATAAACCTGGATGGCACGAACCTTAGCAGTTGCAGGAGCATTCTTGATGCTGGTGAGAGCTGCAGCATAGTCATAACCATCTGCAGGAGCAACCATCTTAACAGCGGTAATCTCCTCGAAGAATGCCTGAGATTCATTGTTATAATAGAAACCTACACCCAGCTGACCATCTGTAATAGTGATGCCATCACCATTTTCGTCCGTCAGTTCGCCACTGGCAGTAACATAGAGAGTGAAATCTGTATCACGGTCAACAGCTACACCTTCCTCAATGGGGTCGCAATCAGAAGTTCTGATGAATGCACATGTGCCACCATCCCAAGAAGCACCGTTGTCATTACACTTGACGCTAACTACATAGACACCTGCGGGCAGGTTAGTAACAGTCTGCTCAACCATTGCATATGGATTGGGGTGCCAACCAGCGTGGATATCACAATCCTCAGGATAAGGTGTGCTTGCGCTGTGGTTCTGTGCACCATCCCAAGAGCTCCATGCGAAGCAGTTGCCCTGTACACTTGTCCAACCAGGAACCTCTGTAGAGTTAGCAGGTCCGTAGCAGTTCGGGTTCTTGAAGAATACGCTCAGATCGTATGAAGGTGTATCGCCGTACTCCTCCAACTCCTCGTCAAACGGAGCCTCGAAGAGCTTAGACTCAGCACCCTTAGCCAGGTCGGTCAAGATAATCTCCTGTGCACGTGCAACGATCTTCTCAGCAATCACGTCGTTGTCGCCAAGTTCTGCATTAGCTTCAACAATCAGAGCATCATCCTTTGCAACGCCTAGGCTCTCAAGCAGAGCAACACCACGACGGATACGCTCGTGCAGAGCTGCAAAACCAGTAGTAATTTGTTGCCAACCCTTAGTTGATGGACCTTCAGTGAGCCACTTAGAAGCCAGAAGGTTAGCATCAGAAACTTCTTTAGTTGCAGTAGTAAGAGCATCTTTCTCCTTCACGATATCGAACTTATACACAACTGTGGTATCGTTCTCTTGAGTTTCCTCATTCAGAGTGATCTTCAGTTCAGTTGAAGCGTGATACTTCTCAGCAATCTTCACAACACCCTGATAATACTCTGTAGGAGCGAACTTGGTGTCCTTGAACTTAGCAACCAGGTCAACAGTCTCCTTGATAGCGCT
>CAZIKA010000121.1:0-7759 GCA_964539705.1 uncultured Prevotella sp.
GAAGAAGATAACGCCACAAACCCTTGAACGTCACGTTGGCGATGCCGAGGTTACACGGCAAAAACAAAAAGAACCAGCTAGATAGCTGGTTCTTTTTATTTCTTAAACTTCTTACCGTTGAGGATGTAGACGCCTGGGGCCAGCGTGGTGCGCCAGCTGCCATCCTCCACCTGCTGGCGGGTGGCTACGCAGCGGCCCTGCAGGTCGTAGATGCGTCCGTCGCCCACCATCTGCTGCTGGCCGTTGCCAGCCTCCTCGTCACCCTCCACATCTACGTCGAAGATGACGGGGATGAACTCTATGCCACGGGTCATTTTGGGGGCTGGAGTTGGCCCACTGCTTCCTGCAAAATAGTAGACCTTGTTGGCATAGACATACTTATTATTTCGTTCCCACAACGTTTTAGTTTCGTTACTCTCACGGTTGGTGTTAGCATTCTTGTAGAAGCCTACACCCTTATCGAACTCAAGTCCAGCAGGGATAACAACACCTGTTTCTGGAGTATATTTGAAGTCTCCTGAGTGAGTATAAGAACGCCCTAAGACATATACAAGATTATCGGCATCTTGATACAACATCTGCTCCAGATACTTACCACTGAGACAGGTTTCTATTGGATCAGAAGGTGTTGCATTAGGCAGTGCCATTGTTACGTTACCACTTGTGGCTCGGATGATGACAGGAGTACCGGCAGGGATAAACTGGCTTTTGTTAGCATAAGACCCCGTGTTGTATTCACCGATCATCTTTGGGTGCATAAGCTCTGCATTCCATCCGCCTGGCGGCACCACCCATGCTGTGTCGTTTTCCTCTTCAGTCAGCAGCACGTCGAACGGCGCATAGAAGGTGGTGTAATAATAATTGTCGCCACCATTGTTAGCCCCTACTCTCAGCCCCATCTCGCCATTACCAGCCTTTGTCCCCTTCTGTACAGGCTTCATACACCATCTGGCACTCTCAACTGTAGAAGCAGTGTTATTGAATTTTAGGTCAAACTTCTTAGAAGTCTGATCATATTTCAGGAAGTTATCATTATCACCTCCTTTTTGCTGCAGTGCAACTACACCAGCACCGATATCGACAATGTCGAATGACGTAGCAGAACCCACTGTCTCTGTCATCTCGGCAGCATGCGAAGTGGTATTACCTACGACATACAGTCCCTGGGTGCTCAGCTTCACACCAGTAGTACTTTCTCCTATAAACCGGAATATGCTTGCAGGATCTTTATCTACAGTCACCAAAGGAATATCACCTCTTGTAGCAGGTGTTGATGTGTAATCTGTACCTGCAATACCTATGTCTCTGAAGGTAGGATTATTTACATCGTATTTTTCCACCTCATAGAAGTGCATAGGGATAGGTGAACTGGCATCACCAGTTAGCTCTGTCTTGTGCGTATATCCACTTGCATAACGTGGCGTGGTGATGCCACTTGAACCAGGCTGGTTGTGCAGACGATAGTAACCAGGAGTATAATGCACAATATAGTTCGGATGCTCAGTGTCACTGCCATCGTTATCGTGGTTATAAACCACGTCTTGAATACCCATTAGTCTTTCCAACGGATTGGTCTTTGCTGCCTCTACATCGTATTGAGCCTTACCTGCATCATTCAGTCCCCCTACATAGCCAGCTGCCTGGTAATAAGGTCTCATCACATCCTCGCTCAGTCCGAATGTCCACTCTGTAGCTGTTGTGCTCAGCGTCATTGCTCCATTGCTACTATTGTTATTCATGTAAACCTTAGTAGACTCGTGCATGTTTACTACAGGGCTAATGCGGAAATAACCCGGTGTAGTAGTACTGATTGTTGTCAGTTCATATACAGAGTTAGCTGGCAGATATGGAACATACGGATCACTGGCATAGTCATCTACCATCGTGATAGCTCTGCCAGGTGTTAAGTCTGTGGTACTCATCACCTTGTTTTGCTCCAGATTCTTATACATGTAACGGTTATACATCTTGAATCCGTATGGGTCACCTACAGGTGTCCACAGGTAATCGTTGGTATAGTGCGTTGCATAACCGCTCACGGTTTGGAGTTTATCAGTATATTGTGCCAACTTTGGTGTAGCATCGCTTGTTTCAAAGGTGTACCACTTGTTATCATTAACACTCTTCACGAAATCACTACCCGAGTTGGTGTCCAGACCACCCAAGAAGTTATAGACAATGTTGACCCATACAATCTTGCCAAGCAGTCTGTCATCTTCGCCCATGTTAGTCATCTTAAGGCCTTTATAGAGATCATTCAAATCACTAACCGGCACACCACTATATTCATCAGTCGTATGTGAATAAACTCCTTCAATATAGAAATCATAAGTTACATTAGGACGATAGAATACCTGTGGAACTTCGAATGCATCTCCTAAGCTGACATGACGAGCATCATAACAATAGGTCTTACCATTTAGAGTAGAACCAAGTTGGTATCTGTCACCAGCAACGTGATCGCCTCCTGATGGATCCACAGACGTTAGGTCACGCATGGTTGTACCACCCTTTATTCTATAATTATCTACAAGTTCGTCGTTAGTTTCTGGACCTCTGTATGGAATTCTAACATCTTCCCCTATATTCTTAATCATCAGGTGATAGACCACCTTAAATGTAGAAAGTGCGAATGGAATAAACTTGGTAGGATCGCTCGTCGTAAGTTGATGTCCATAACCACTCAGCATGGTGCCTGCTTCACCTGTTATAGCAAATACTCCGTAGCCATAGTCTTCCTTATTAAGAATCATAAAGGTGGTAGGTGTTGTACTGAGTTCTGTGGTTGTTGCAGTAGCCTTATGAACATACTTACCAGTTTCCCCTACACTCTTAATCTTAATAGCGTAAGGGTCATCACCTTCAAATTCCCACTCGTAAGGAGCAGTTTCTTGTATCTCTTTGTTAGATTCGGAAGTAATGCTCGTTCCATTGCTCTTCATGATATTATCTTGATACCAATATATATTATAAAGACGTTGGCCATCCAGTCCCAGAGGTGCATCATTAGAGTTGATGCCACGTGCCACAGGATCGACATTCGTCGCATTTCTTTCATTAGGTACCAAATAGGTGCTCACGTCGTCATTATATGGGGTATAGTGGGTATATACAATATCTTCGTAAAGGCCATAGAGCGTAGAAAGAGACTTTTTGAGAGTATCTGCCTCTACTATAGAACCATTAGCGAGAGTGTGCTCATAGTAGCGGTACTGATCCAAATTAAGCAGAGGAGTACGAGCAGCCTCAGGCAATACGGGCTTCCAGTCATTACTATGAGCATCTTCCTGTGACTGACTTGCATTAATGGCATTCACACCTCCATTTGTATATACCATATAATTATATGCGTGTTGTACTTCGTCGCTAAGTTTAACCTGAGATCTTGTTGTTCCATCGAATGTGCCGGAAGTAGCGGTGAAACCTAATTCTGTAGCGATAGTAGCAGCTGTGGAAGCATCCATACTATTTCCATTCAGGAACTGATAGGTATAGTCGCACCTACCAGCCTTAGCCAAAGCATAGTCGCCTGCAGAGTGAGAGAGGAGAGCAAAACGGTCATCTATCGCTTTAGTTCCTGCAGTCTGATTGCGGTTATAGAGATAGACAGCGTATGGGTCTGGTTGGCTCTGCGAGGGTCCCAACAATTTCCATTGCCATTGCCTTTCATTAGCGGTAATTGGAGAGGGTTTTTCTCCTCCCTGCTTTATGCCTTCGTTATAGATAGCATTCTTTTCGTTCAGTTGCATCGTCTGCCAGTTACCCAACAGTATATTCTGGTCGTCGGCTTCATCATAATACTCATAGCGTACATATATCTTATCGTCAGTGATAGTTGCACCATCAAGAGCCCCCTCTATCTTGCCCGTTATGTCACTATACTTTTTGGTGCTGTTAGCGTACGTTGCTGTTGCATAGTATTCAAAATTCGTTGCCAACGGACTTTTGAAGTGATCAGGAGTTTGTGGCAGCAAATCCCCTCCCGACCTGTAGCGCAGAGATTCATAACCTTCATTGTCTATGATAAGGTAATCGTACACCACTGGACGATACAGTTTGGTGTAAGTTTTGGCTACATCGGCATCTGTTGGTGTTATCAGTGTGCCAAACTCACTCATGCGGATGTTGTGGTCGAAGCGAGGCATCAGCTGCATATTTCCGGCAGCATCCTGCACCGCCATCCATGTGGCATTAGTAACAGATAGATTTCTACTGTCATACCATTTTGGGTTAGGGGAAATAGTTGTTGTGTTATCTCCCATAGCTATTGTGCCAGGATTGGTTGCATATGAACCGACGAAAGCACCTTCAACAAGTTCCGCACCATTAGCATTGGTCTTCATGTATTTAGCAGAAGAACTTACTGACTCTATCTGAATATTATATGGGTCAAAACCGTTAGAGAAAGAGAAATATCCCAGGCTATCCTTATCACTAATGTACTGGGCAGTTAAAGCATCCTTGTATTTATAATGATCATAAGCATTAGGATTCTTGTTATCCCATTTGCCGTCTGCTTTCTTGGTAGTCCAAGTATGGGCAACATCATTATAGCCCATCTCAGTATCAATGTCAGCGTTAGGCTTCACATACCATTTTTCTTTGACATCTGTTGCGTTACCCTCGGTAATGTATTTCTTTAAGCCTCCAGAGGGAAGATCTTTTGGGGCAAGAGCAAGAGTGGGCGTATCCTCAATGGCGGCATATTTACTTCCTTGCTCAATAAGGAATGGCTTACCAGTCTTTGTTTTGGGGTTGTAGGTCTGTGCATACTCGTCTTTAACGATATAGGTGACATACTGGTCGTTAAGGTTGCCCTTTTTGTCGAGCACGTTTTTCGAGCCATACGGAGGCAGGTTAGTCAGGTCGGTAGACGTAAAGTCATCACCGCCAATGCGGTCGCTCAACAGATAATACTGATGGAAACCAGTGCGCTTCTTTGCCGTACTCCAAAATGCGTACTCCTTTACCATAGGGCTGTTGTATGGACGTATTGCCGCATATTTCTCGTCCTTATCCGGGTCTTCTGGGTCGGATGGCAGAGGCTTACGCATAATCTCCCAGCCATGCTGGTCGAGCAGGATAAGTACAGGGTCGATGCTGGTCTTGACAAAATCGAAATAACCTTCACCCATGTCAACGGTCTGATACCAGTGCTCTATCTTTTCCCAACCTTTCTTTGTCTCATGTGTGCCTTCTTCGTTACTATAACCATTGTTATAGCCATTCCAGCGCTTGGCGTATGCCCATTTCTCGTAGGAGTGGAATCCCATGCCTGGTGTGGCAGCTTCAGTACTTGTTGTAAGATATGTTCTATTGTTGGAAAATCCATCAACAAGGCATGGAGTCTCAGGAACAGTTTCAGGGTCACTGTCATTGTCAGGATAATCAGTCTTGTCTGATTGTTTCAGCAACTTACGACGAATGGTGTCATACGTTTTCCAGTACTGTTCAAAAGAATTTACAACATAGCGTGAACCACTAATCTCGTTAGTTGTTACCAACTGATACTGTCCTTCACTACCAAGCACCATGTATTCCGTAGCCGTTTCACTATTCATGCCAGGCCATCCTAATGTTGTTATGACCTCGCTGTGGCCAACTGGCTGATATGTCATGAAGTAGGCATTATACTCAGAACTGTTAGTGATAGGGTAAGACTCTGTTTGGCGTGATT
Organism: uncultured Prevotella sp.; assembly: GCA_964539705.1. Lineage (GTDB taxonomy): Bacteria > Bacteroidota > Bacteroidia > Bacteroidales > Bacteroidaceae > Prevotella. Next base: position 5,678 of record CAZIKA010000121.1, read on the forward strand.
TAATTGTCACGTGATAAGGGTCACCCTTCGGTGCGCCATCTACGTTGCTCTCTACATACCACGCCCAACGGGTACGGGTACTTGCAGCACCTTGCTGTTGTATGTCATACTGCTCCTGACCATACACGAAGAAGTTACCATCACCATTTACGTATGGATAGACTGCCTTATAACGGTAAGTATTGGCAGACATGTCATCAACAGCAGGCAAAAGGGCGTCGGAACCATCCTCTTGACGGAAGTTTTCGCCCGCCTCGTATTTCAGCAGATATAGTGTACCTGCCTTCAAATCAATGAGGTCATTAACTTCGTAGGTAACGTAGATGTTGGGATGTTCATTGACTGTGGAAACTTCTCCTGGTGTCCCATTCAAAGTGTAAGTCGTGTTTGCTCCTGTACCTGAAGTGGTAAAGTCGCTCACTAAATAATAATGGTAGGCACTTACCAATGGGCTGTGGAATTCAGGTGGAAATTCAGGTTTATCGTCTGTGGCCTGTCTTGTAGTTGAACGTAAAAGTTCCTTACCGGCCTTGTCTATCAGATGGTATGTAACATCCATAGCCGTAGTACTGATGAGCTGGAAACGCAGCGTGGCATTACCAGTCAGATAGCTGCTGTTACTATACAGCTGGACGGTATTGCCTTCTGGCCGACCAATATTATAGTATATAGCGGAGGCATCGGTGTCTTTGCCTGTAGCTGCCATCACCTCATAGGTACGGGCAAGAGCACCGCTTTTTGCTATAAAGCGTGATGCTTCTCCTTCTGTACTTACCCACGTGATGGCTGTATTGTCTGTCCATGACGTAAACTTCACATATTTGTCAGTTCCCAAGTTCTTGATGGTCATGGCGTATGGGTCTCTGTAATCAAGCGTCCATTTGTAGGCATTGGTACCTGCCTCATCGCCATCTATCGTTTTTTTGTTACAGATAACCTCACCTAAGGTATAGATATAATCACCGTTGAGAATCACGTTGTAAGTTGTGGCTGTCAGTGGAGAAGAAAAGATGTACCGCACATAGATGTCACGTTGGGAATCGAATGGTGCATTAGTGATGGCGTTCTCTTTATTTTGGGCATCTTCTATGGTGGCGTAGTAGGTGACGGTAGCTGTCGAAAGAGACGGACTAAGGAATGGGCTACGAATAACAGTGGGTATATCCGTCCACGACCTGAGCATTTTACCTATATCATGCGTAGAAGAAGCCTTTACGGCGATGTCTCCCTCATCATTGCGAACAATATGATAGGTATATTTTACCTGCTCCAGTTCTACTACCCTAATACGACTCTCTGTGGCACTATAGGTTACAGGCTTGTTGTTAGCATCGGAACCCAAACCGATGTATTTAGGACTGCTGACGGTATTGAACTGTCTAAGCAACATACCTGTTTCACCAGTGCTTTCATATACTATTTCCCATGTGGTGATGTCTGATGTTGCGTTATTGGTGGTGAGATTCGTTTCAACTTCAGAACCAGCAGGTCTGCCAATAAATTTATTACCTGCAGTAGGCGTCTCACATGCCTTACGGTTGAGAATCTTCAGTTCGTATGGGTCGCCCATGAATGCAACCATAGCCTCTGCTGAGTTTTCACCTTGGTGTATCTGGCTGGCTGTGTTAGAACCCTTCGCAGCGCCACTAGCATCTGTTACAACAACGTTACCAGAGCCATCATTATAAGCAATGAATTTAGGGTTCGTGACACCATCCATACGCATGGTATACCAGCGGGCATTCTGATAGTTACCATCTGCCGGCAGAGTCTCGAAAGGCATAGACTCAGAAACGGTATAGTCTAAATAGATATTCAATCCGTCGGCTACATCAGATGCATCCTCTGGATCCTCTGCATCCTGAATTTCCTTGAAGGTGGTAACTGGATGGTTGTGTTCTGCATCAGAGTAAGCAGTATAGGTGACATACTTACGCCTTAGTGCCTCAGGAACATGGTCAGCAGGGTTATCACTCAGTCTTGCATCACTCCACTTCATGGTAGCTGTGAGAGGAGTACTCGTCCCTTTTGTTGTAACGTGAACTGTGTATGACTTTATCTCATAGAGTTTTATAGGAAGGG
>CAZIKA010000122.1:0-7614 GCA_964539705.1 uncultured Prevotella sp.
GACGGACGGGTGCCATTGGACGATCTACCCGTGGAAATGAAAGATTATCAGTATTGCCTGTGGAGTTATGGTAGTGGTGATTATGAGACGGCTATGGGTACCTTTTCGCCTTATGTACCTCGTGTGGCGAAACCAAAGATAGAGCAGAGTTGGGGCTTTGATGCTGTGGTCTATAAGAAGTTGGAACAACTGTGGCAGCGCTCGTTTTATGTCATCAAGCATACCGATGGCGGTACGGCTATTGACCCTTCGTGTAAGTCGAGCACTCATGGACTTTATTGGAGTGCCGACCCCACATTTCTTGACAGTACCACTTCAGCCAGTCACGGCGGTAAGTCGCTGCTGAAAGCCTTTGAGCGTCAGATTGATGACTGTCTGCCTAACCTCCCCAAGAACTACGATATCAAATGCTTGATTTGGCATCAGGGCGAGAGCGATCAGAAGGCTGCTGACCGCTATTACGACAATCTGAAAGCTGTGATACAACATGTCCGTGATCATCTGGTTCAGGTGACAGGGAAAAAGAAATACCGCAAGTTGCCGGTTGTCTGCGGCACATTCTCTAAGGATAGTCGTCAAGGCTCGCCCGTCGTAGCCGAAGCCCTTTTCCGCTTATCACGTGAGGATAAGCATTTCTATGTCGTTGATGCCTGTGACCTGCCCTTATTATCCGACCGTCTGCATTTCAATGCGCAAGGTGCAGAGACTTTGGGCGACCGAGTCTATGAAGTAATCAAGAAACTTCAATAATTATTTGGTAGTTATAAAAAGAATGCTTATCTTTGCCACCAGATAAACCGTTAAACCGTAAACATTATGGATAATAAGGGACAATTGAGTGAGGCTCTTGCTAACAAACTTAAGGAGGCAAAATCCCTTGAAGAGTTAAAAGAGATTGCTGCACAGGAGGGTTATGAGCTTTCCGAGGATCAGCTTGAAGGCGTCGCTGGTGGTATATGTATCAATGACTATGGCTGTCATGCACTAACTATGGAGCCAGGCATGATGCCGGTGTAATCAACTCTGATGAAACAGCATCAGGAAAGTCAGACTCAAACTGCTGGGGAAGCAGGTTGGCGACAATCCCGTTATAATCTCTGTGCCCGTATAGCGGGTACAGACAAAACGATTATCGCCAACCTGTTTCGTGGTACTTGTGCTGTCTATAGCCCTATTGAACTATATCTACTTAACGAGCTTGAGTCGCTGAACGAGGATCATCCGATTATCGAGCGTTTCAGTCAACGAGGCTTGATTGTCAACTTCGACGAGTTGGAGGCACTAAAAGTGTATGGTCATACGGCCTGCGCAGGGCTACAAGTTGTGAGGTTGACCATTTGTCCTACCATGGGCTGTAATTTCGATTGTCCTTACTGCTTTGAGGAGCACACCGCAGGAAAGATGAGTCAGACGGTGCAGGATGATGTGGTTGCACTTGCCGGCCGAATGTTGGATACCTTCAGATCCAAGCTGTTGCATATCATCTGGTTTGGAGGTGAGCCGTTGTTAGCAACGGATGTGATTGAACACCTCTCGGAACGTCTCATTGCGCTGGCTTCAGAAAAAGGGACAGACTATCAAGCCGACATTATCACCAACGGCTATCTGCTCACGCAACCCGTCGTCGGTCTATTGGAACGCTGTAAGGTATGCAGTGCCCAGATTACATTGGATGGCGTTGGTGCAGCACATGATGCCACGCGGCATCTGGCAGGTGGTGCTCCCACCTTTGAACGTATCACCCGCAATTTGCGTGAGGTGAAGTTTCCCTTCCGCATCCTGATACGCCAGAACGTCCATGAAGGCAATCGCAATCAGATAGAGCCCCTGAAGGCCTACGTTGAAAAACTTGCGGAAGAAACAGGAAACCGTCTTATCTATTGTCCTGCGCCAGTCAGTGGAAACGATACGTCCGACAGGCGCCATTCGGATATGAAACTATTGTGCGGTTCCAGCGACAGTGATGTGGGGGTGTTGAAAGATGCCTTGTGCTTTGCAGAAGGACGAGGTCATTACTGCGGTGCCAACCAACTGTCGGATGTGGGCGTGGATGAAAAGGGGAGACTCCAGAAATGCTGGGAAGATGTGGACAAACCGGAACGTAGCTTTGGCACCGCTGCGAAATGGGATCCCTCGAATCCTATTCGGACTGCCGATGCCCCTGACAGGTTGACCCGCTATATGAATGCCCTGCCCTTTGAAGATACCGAATGCCTATCCTGCATCTGGCTGCCCGCCTGTGCTGGGGGCTGTCCCAACAGAAGAATGTTTTATGGTGAGCGTCCCTGTCTGCCATACAGGGATGCGCCTGAGAAATATGTGATGGCATTATATGAACGTCTTCGCAATCGTAGTTTGCGAAGTAAAATAAAAACTAAATAAAATATGGAACAGAAAAAACAGATTGATGAGGCTCTTGCTAAAAAACTTAAAGAAGCAAAGTCCCTCGAAGAGTTGAAAGAGATTGCTGCTCAGGAAGGCTGTGAACTTTCTGATGAACAGCTAGAAGGCATCGCTGGTGGAAAAGTTAGGTGTCCTAGAGATTATAGTTGCATTACGCTTACGATAGAGCCAGGTTCCCCGCTCCTCTGAGCATTTGAGGAGCAGGCAGTTCCTCTCTCCCGATGGCAAAACGGATGCCTATACCTATGTTGATGACGAAGCTGCTGAAGATGAAGACGCCAGTTGGATCATCCTTTACATGCCGCATCAATAAATGAAGTCAAATAAATTGGGAGACTGGTGGCACTCATTCAGAGGCTGCCAGTCTTTTTGTTGGCTTCCTTTCATCATGAATTCCATATTGTGTGGAACTTGATTTATCGGTTAAATAATCAAAAAGAATGGAGTAACTACTTGTTATTTCATTCTTTTTTTTTATCTTTGCTACCGAATTATTACCAAACAATAAAAACAAACTAATCATTAAAACTAAAACAACGTGTATGAAAGACTTACAGATGTACATTAACGGCCAGTTCTGCGAGAGCTCGAACGGCAAGTGGATTGATGTGTTGAACCCCTCGACAGAGGAAGTGATTTCCCGTCAGCCAGAAGGCACCATCGAGGATGTGAACCGTGCGCTGGATGCAGCCCGTGCGGCTCAGAAGTCGTGGGCAAAGGTACCTGCTATTGAGCGTGCCCAGTATCTGTTGAAGTTTGCCGCAGGCATCAAAGCCCGTGAGCAGGAGTTTACTGAGATTATTATGCGCGAGCAGGGCAAGACCCGCAACTGGGCTTCTATCGAGGTGGGGGCTACGATTGCTTATTTTGAGTATATGGCAACGTTTGCCCGTCATATCGAGGGCGAGATTATCCCAAGTGATCGTCCCAACGAGACGATCCTGCTCACGAAGAAGCCTATCGGTGTGGTAGCAGGCATCCTGCCTTGGAACTTCCCATTCTTCCTCATTGCCCGTAAGGCTGGTGCAGCGCTGATAGCTGGTTGTACCATCGTTATTAAGCCTTCACAGTTGACGCCTGAGAATTGTACTGAGTTTGCCAAGGTGGTAGCAGAGAGCGGACTGCCTGCAGGTGTGATCAATATCGTGACGGGTAGGGGTAGCGTGATTGGCAATGAGATGGCTGGTTCGCCCAAGATTGATATCGTCAGTGTAACGGGTAGTGTTTCTGCTGGCGAGAGCATCATGGCTGCTGCCTCAAAGAATATCACCAAGGTGAGTCTCGAGCTGGGTGGAAAGGCCCCTGCTATCGTGATGAAGGATGCCGACCTGGAGCGTGCTGCTCAGTGGATTGTCGATTCGCGTATCGGCAATAACGGTCAGATCTGTAATAATGCAGAACGCGTATATGTACAGAAAGAGGTGAAGGCTGCCTTCACAGAGATTCTGGTGAAGAAGATGAGTGCTGTAAAGGTGGGCGATCCCTGTGCAGATGCAAGCGTCGATATGGGCCCGCTGGTAGAACAGCGTGCTTTGGAGAGCGTCACTGAGAAGGTGGAACGTGCCATCAAGCAGGGTGCCAAACTGCTGTGTGGTGGACATCGTGTAGGCGAGAAGGGCTACTTCTATGCTGCTACTGTGCTCGACAACTGCCGTCAGGATATGGATATTATCCACGAGGAGACCTTCGGTCCTGTGATTCCTCTGGTAGAGTTCGAGACCCTCGACGAGGTCATCGGCTATGCCAACGACTGCGAATACGGCTTGGCATCAAGCATCTTTACGAAGGATCTGAATGTTGCCGTGAAGGCTTGTCGTGAACTGGAGTTCGGCGAAACCTACATCAACCGTGAGCACTTTGAGGCCATCCAAGGCTTCCATGCTGGTGTGAAGAAGAGCGGCATCGGTGGTGCCGACGGCAAGCATGGTGTGGAGGAATACCTCGTTACCCATGTGACTTATCTCGATACTTACGAGGATATGTAAAATAATGAAAATAGGATTGTTTATTCCGTGTTATGTCGATGCGCTCTACCCTGAGGTGGGCGTATCGACATACAAACTATTAAAGAGCCTGGGACTGGATGTGGAGTACCCAGAGCGACAGACCTGCTGCGGCCAACCTATGGGTAATGCGGGCTTTGAGCATATGGCAAAGCCTCTGGCGAGGAAGTTCGACGAGCTCTTTGCCGGCTACGACTATGTGGTGGCGCCAAGTGCCAGTTGTGCGGCTTACGTCAGGTTCTTTCATCCCAACTTGATGAAAGAGCAGACATGCGAGGCAGCAGGAAAGACCACCGACCTTGTGGAATTCCTGCACGATATCCTTCAAGTGAAGAGTCTGCCTGCGAAGTTCCCCCATAAGGTGAGTGTCCATAACTCCTGTCATGGGGTGCGAGAGCTGGGACTCTCGTCGCCCTCTGAGTGCCATGTGCCGAAGTTTAATAAGATTATCGACTTGCTGAATCTCGTTGAGGGCATCGAGGTGGTAGAACCAGAGCGTCCTGACGAGTGCTGTGGCTTTGGCGGCATGTTCTCTGTAGAGGAAACGGCTGTGTCCACCCGCATGGGGCTGGAAAAGGTGCGTCGCCACATGGAAACGGGGGCAGAGTTCATCACTGGTCCAGACTCTTCGTGCCTGATGCATATGCAGGGCGTAGCCCGCAAGCAGGGCATTACCGACATACAGTTTATTCATGTTGCACAAATTCTTTCTTCTGGCCTATGAGTACAAAACATTCAAGATCCGCTGAGGCTTATCTGCAAAACGATGCTGTGGTGACACGCCACGATAAGACGTTCTTTGGTGTGCGCCAGAAGCGAGACCGCATGGCACGGAGTCTGCCAGAATGGGAAGACCTGCGCGAGGCTGCCAGTCAGATTAAGAAGCATACGGCAACGCATCTGGCCGACTATCTGGAGCTGTTTGAGAGTAATGCCCAGAAGAACGGCGTACACGTACACTGGGCAAAGGATGCCGACGAGTACAATCGCATCGTACTGGATATCCTCTCACAACACCAGGTGAAGAAAGTGGTGAAGAGCAAGAGTATGCTCACGGAGGAATGTCATCTGAATGAGCATCTGGAGAAGAGTGGGATAGAGGTTATCGAGACAGACCTGGGCGAGCGCATCCTGCAGATGATGAAGCTGGCTCCCAGTCATATCGTGATGCCTGCCCTGCATGTACATCGTGAAGAGATAGGCGACACGTTCCGTCGTCTCATCCCTGATTTCGATGAGATAGCAAAGGGATATCAGAAAATTGTCAATAGTGAATTGTCGATGGTCAATTCTGAAAACGACCCCACCTTCCTGACCTATGTGGCTCGTATGCACCTGCGCCGTCAGTTTGCTGAGGCCGATTGCGGCATGACTGGTGCCAACTTCGGCATTGCTGCGACGGGCGATGTGGTGGTGTGTACCAACGAGGGAAATGCTGATATGTCGACATCAATACCCAAACTGCATATCGTATCGATGGGTATCGAAAAGTTGATTCCCAACTACAAGGCGATGGGGGTGTTCCAGCGATTGCTGGCACGCAACGGTACTGGTCAGGAGACTACCGTGTATACCAGTCATTTCCGAGGTCCGCGACCTGGTGGCGAGATGCATATCGTGCTGGTGGACAATGGGCGCAGTGAGATTCTGGCTAATCCAGAACATTGGCAGACGCTGAAGTGTATGCGCTGTGGTGCCTGTATGAATACCTGCCCCGTCTATCGTCGTTCGGCTGGCTATAGCTACACCTATTTCATCCCAGGTCCTATTGGCGTGAATCTGGGTATGTTGCGTGATAAGCACAGATACTTCGACAATGTGTCGGCCTGTTCGCTGTGCTGCTCTTGCGAAAAAGTGTGTCCTGTCAAGGTGGACCTCTCGACGCAGATCTACCGTTGGCGTCAGGAACTCGACTCGCTGGGTCATGCCGATCCTATGAAGAAAGTGATGTCGCAGGGCATGTCGTTCCTATTCAACCGTCCTGCCGTCTATACTGGCGCGCTTCGCTTGGCACCGATGGCTAACTGGGTGCCTGCTCCGCTGATGAACCTGAAGCTCAATCCGTGGGCCTATGGACACGAGATGATGACATTCCCTAAGAAGTCGTTCCACCAATTATGGAAGGAGAAGAAACTATGAGTACAAAAGAAGACATACTATCGCGACTACGTCAGAATACGCGCGAGACTTATGACCTGCCCGACTTTGGCAGCATCAAGCCCATCACCTATGCCGATCCTGTGGAGGAATTCAAGACGAAGACCACTACGACAGCAGGGGCCAAGTTGATAGAACTGGATGATGAGGCCAACCTGAATGAGGTTATCCGTGAGGCTTATCCTGATGCGAAGATAATAGCCAGTAACCTGCCTGGTGTAGAGGCTGACTTGAATCCTGATGCAGTAGGTAGTGCACAGGAACTGATGAAGGTCGATGTGGGTGTGGTGGAAGGTCGCATCGGAGTGGCTGAGAATGCTTGCATCTGGATACCGCAGCAGATGAAAGAGAAAGCTATCTGCTTCGCCTCCGAACAACTGGTCATCGTACTGCGCCGTCAGGACATCGTGAATAACATGCACGAGGCCTACGAACGGATTGAACAGTCGCAGGAGTTCTTCCAAAAGTATCCGTTTGGCACCTTTATCAGTGGCCCCAGCAAGACTGCTGATATCGAGTCGGCTCTGGTCTATGGCGCCCAAGCTGCTCGTGGCGTCACCGTTGTCCTGGTATAACAGAAAAAGCTATAAACTGAATCATGCGAATTCTCTTTACATTATTATTGGTACTTGCTGCTACAGCGGTGCAAGGAAAGAAAAACTGGGATAACGGTCGACTGAAGGTGTCAGAGAACCAGCGTTTCCTGCAGTTCGAAAACGGGAAACCGTTTTTCTGGCTGGGTGAGACGGCTTGGCTCATGCCTGAGCGCCTGAAAAGTCGGAAACGGGCATCCAGGATGGTGTACTCATTGCCATAGATGCCTCGAAAACATACCTGACAAAGGAACAACAGCAGATCAGTGCTGCTAACTACGATGGACCCGTGATAGACAGAAATGAATAATCAAACTAACAACAATAATTAAAACAAATGAAAATGATTAGAAAAATTTTTTTACTTCTCCTGCTTAGTCTGTTGGCTGTAGGCACGCAGGCTCAGCGCTTACAGCAGAAACTGGGACGCAGCGTGGTAGCTGTGAACCGTAGTGGCA
>CAZIKA010000123.1:0-7519 GCA_964539705.1 uncultured Prevotella sp.
AGTCTACACGTACGATTGCCTTCTTACCGGCAAAGTTGAATTCGTTGATAGTCATTTTTGTATAAATATTAAATTACTAAATAAACTGGTTGCAAAATTACTAATAATAATTGAAAAATGATAATTGATAATTGAAAATTTGCTTTCACGCACTATTTTTTTTCTTTTCTTTCAATTATTTACAGCGTGCCTTTGGTGGAGGGCAACTGATAGTGGTCTATATCACGTCGTACGGCAGCACGAAGCGCACGTGCCAGCGCCTTGAAGATAGCCTCGGCCTTATGATGTTCGTTATCACCATCAGCCTCAACATAGAGGTTCATCAGGGCTGCATCGCTTAGACTCTTGAAGAAATGGAAGAACATCTCCGTAGGTACATCGCCGATGCGCTCGCGATGGAACTCCGTCTTCCAGATAAGCCAGGGACGGCCCCCAAAGTCAAGGGTGACGTGGGCGTGACAATCGTCCATAGGCAAGGAAAAACCATAGCGCTCAATGCCACGTTTGGAGCCAAGAGCCTCGCGGATGCACTGGCCTAAGGCAAGTCCTGTGTCCTCGATGGTATGGTGCTCGTCCACATTAAGGTCGCCTTTAGTATGTATCAAGAGGTCCATCTGTCCGTGACGGGCAATCTGTTCCAGCATATGGTCGAAGAAGCCAAGACCTGTAGAGATATCGGCCTTGCCTGTACCGTCGAGGGTGAGGCGTATATGGATATCTGTCTCCTTGGTGGTACGAACGACTTCTGCCGTTCGCTCGCCGTCGAAGATCTGCTCGGCTACCTGTTTCCACGTGAGGTTATCACCCAGAATCATCGCCTTGCATCCAATATTCTGAGCCAGCTTAGCATCGGTCTCACGGTCGCCGATAACGTAGCTGTTGGCAATGTCGAACTCTGGATTATCCATGTATTTCTTCACCAGCCCGGTGTTTGGCTTGCGAGTAGGAGCATTGTCTTCAGGGAAATGGTTATCGATGAGGATATCGTCGAACTCGATTCCCTCGCCCCTCAAGGCATCAAGGATGAAGTTCTGTGAGGGCCAGAAAGTGTTCTCTGGAAAAGAATCGGTGCCAAGACCGTCTTGGTTGCTCACCATTACAAAGAGGAAGTCGGTCTTCTCACGGAGAAAGCCCAGCCAGCGGAATACGCCAGGCTTGAACTTGATTTTCTCCAGAGCGTCAACCTGCTCATCATGAGGCTCCTCGACGAGGGTTCCGTCGCGGTCGATAAACAATATACGTTTCATATCTTCATTTTGTTTCGTTCTGTTTCAATAGTCTGGGCTGAGCCGAAGGCATAATAGAGGGGGAAAATGCTGGCCAGATGGACGTAGGCTTGCACAAATCCAGCCAGAAAGAATGCAATAAAGGTCATGCGAGGCAGATAATCTGGCATTCCCAGGGGGTCGCCCAGAGCTGCTCCCGTATAGGCTTTGATGTTTGCAATAGCGATGATTACAGCCGGCAGTTCGCAGAAAAGCGTGATGACCGTAGTGATAATCAGCGTAATAAGCAATGTAGCAAAGAAAAGACCTATATGTCGGAAGCCCAGCTTCAACAGCCACTTGCAACTCTTGACAAGTGTCTTGGGGTACCAAAGACCAGGCCATACGCCCCACCAGTGAGCTGAACGCTCAATGGTTCCATTCTGTTTATGACAACGACAAGCCCAGAAAGCTGACGAAGCGAGTAGCAGGGCAGCGATGAAGAATAAGAGAATAGAAGCAATAGCCATCCACCAATGTGACAATAGCGCATTCCTGTCAACTGTCGACCAATTATTAATGGTGATGATGCTGGTCAGCACATCGCGTATCAGGAGATTGGTGGCTAAGGCGAAGGTTACGGCATAGATAATAGCCAAAGGCCAAGACGAACGGAACATTTTCTTGAAATTGTCCATATAGAGCCGATAGGCATCAGCAATGATGCCTGCTATGCTGCGTTTCTTGAGAAGTATCATATCAATATTGTTACCCATTGTATCTTCCTTAAAATAATGGCGCAAAGGTACAAAATAATTATGAATTATGAATTATGAATTAGAAAATATTTGTACCTTTGCAGAAAAATTGACGGTACATGAAAGAATTACGATGGGGATTTATAGGCTGTGGTGAGGTCTGCGAGCTGAAAAGTGGACCGGCCTTTGATCAGGTGGAAGGCTCCAAGGTGGTGGCTGTGATGAGTCGTACGGAGTTGAAAGCCCGCTCCTATGCTGTAAGGCATGGGGTGCCGAGATGGTATACCGATGCCCAGGAGCTGATTGACGATCCGGAAGTAAATGCTATATATATAGCAACGCCCCCCGCCAGTCATGCTACCTTTGCCATCATGGCTATGAAGGCAGGGAAACCGGTATATGTAGAGAAGCCGCTGGCTTCTAACTATGAGGACTGTATCCGCGTGAACCGCGTTTCGGAACAGACAGGCATCCCATGTTTCGTGGCATATTACCGTAGGAATCTGCCGTATTTCCAGCGTGTGAAGCAATTGGTGGAACAGGGTACGATAGGTGATGTGATTAATGTACAGATACGTTTCTCGTGGCCTCCCCGCCCATTGGATTATGCCCATCCAGAGAATTTGCCCTGGCGCTTGAAGCCAGAGATAGCTGGCGGTGGCTATTTCTATGACTTGGCACCTCATCAGATAGACCTCTTGCAGGATATGTTTGGCATGATACTTGAAGCGCGTGGCATCTGTGCCAATAGGGGACACCTATATACAGCCGAAGATACGGTGAGCGCCGTGTTTCAGTTTGAGAACGGCTTACCAGGCAGCGGCTCATGGTGTTTTGTAGGTCACGAGTCGGCTCGCAACGACAGAATCCTGCTGATTGGTAATCAGGGCTCGCTCAGTTTCTCGGTGTTCAACTATTCGCCCATCGAGGTGCACACCAGCGATGGTACTCAGCGTATCGAGGTTCCCAATCCGCAGTATGTGCAGTATCCGCTGATCAAGAACGTATGTGAGCATCTGCAAGAAAGGGCCATCTGTACTGCCACTAGCGTGTCGGCAACATCCATCAACTGGGTGATGGACCGTATTCTGGATAAGATTTAAAAATTGAGACTTTAAGAATTGAAAAGACTCCTTTTATATATTATATTGGTTTTCTGGTCAATGTCAGCAGTTGCGCACGAGACTGCTGACACGATATGGTCTAAACTGTCTGCTGATACGCTACAAACCTCTTTTGTTGCAGACACGTTACCAGCGCCTGCGCCAAAAAGGAAACTGAGTCTCATTCGTAGGATAATACGTGGTTTCGACCGACTAGATGAGCGTTATATAGAACCTCAACACTATGTCTTTGCAGCGATGCTTCAGGCAACCCACAACTACGACTTTTATAGCTTGCGTTCAACGGGCATGAACCATCAGTCGATATCCTTTTCTCCTGATTCTGAGGTACGAATAGGTCCTTATGCAGGATGGAAATGGGTATTCTTAGGTTATACCTTTTCGCTCAATGATCTGTCGTTTGGCAGTAAACGCGGCTTTGACCTGAGTGTCTACAGTTCACAGATCGGAGTTGATCTCTTTTATCATCGCTCTGGAGGCGACTATAAGCTCCGAGAGGTGAACCTGGGATACGGGAAGAATTATTCGGCATTGAACGATTTGTCGTTCGATGGGTTTAACAACGAGATAACGGGTTTTAACTTCTACTACATTTTCAATCATGGGCGGTTCTCCTATCCTGCGGCTTTCTCGCAAAGTACAATTCAAAAAATCAGTTGCGGCTCATGGCTTGCTGGCTTTGGCTATGCGCAGAACACGATAGAATTTGACCACGAACAGCTACAGGCTATAGTTGATGAAAAGATGGGGACAAATACTGTTCTGCTGGACAATGAACTGAAATTTCAGAATGTTAAATATATAGATGTCAGCTTTTCAGGCGGATATGCCTATAACTGGGTGTTTGCTAAGAACTGGCTCTTAGGCGGCAGTGTTCAGGTTGCTGTTGCACACAAGCGCAGTACAGGTGAGATATCGGATTCGAAAAGCCGGGGCTTCAGTTTTCAGAACCTTAACCTTGACGGCATAGGCCGTTTTGCCCTTGTCTATAATAATATGAATTGGTATGCTGGCTCTTCGATAATTCTTCATACCTATAATTATTACCAAAAGACATTGTTCTCGACAAATAACACATTCGGCTCTGCGAATGTCTATGTGGGAATCAACTTTGGTTTGAAGAAAAAATACAAGGGGAAGAAGTATGAGTAAGTTATGGATGGTGCTTGCTCTTCTGCTCATAAACAGCACGTACGGCATTGCACAGAAAGAATCTGACAGCACATTTACAGAACGTGTGTTGCATGAGGCACCTGATAATGCAGAGATCTTGCATTTCGCACGTTTGTTCCTGGGAAGGCCGTATGTGGCTCATACGCTGGAGATTAATGACGTAGAGAAATTGGTGGTCAACACCCGTCAACTCGACTGTACGACGCTGGTTGAGAATGTAGTGGCTCTGACCCTATGTCATCAGCAGGGGAAACGCTCGTTCAATGATTTCTGTACTATGCTTCAGGCTCTGCGCTACCGTCAAGGGATTTTGGATAACTATCCCTCACGACTGCACTACTTTACGGATTGGATAGTGGATAAGTCGGAAATGGGACTTGTCTCTGAAATCCAGATGGATAAGGCGCCTTTTACTGCGTTACAAACCATTAAGGTGGATTATATGAGCCTGCATCCAAAAACCTATAAGACCTTGGCTGCACATCCAGAGTTTATACCTCAGATAATTACTCAGGAGAAAGCGTTGACAGGAAAGACGTTTCATTACATTCCTAAGACAGAAGTCAAGAACACTAAACTCCTGCGGTCAGTTATAAAAGACGGCGACATATTAGCTATTACATGCTCGAAGCCAGGTCTTGACATCGCTCATTTGGGATTCGCTGTTTGGCGTAAGGACGGCCTGCATCTGCTTAATGCCTCTATGCTGCATCATAAAGTTGTAGAGGAACCGATGACCTTACGTCAGTACCTCTACAAACATCCTTCACATACGGGAATCCGTGTCGTTCGACTCAAAGGCAAATAGCTTATACTTGCTTCATAGACAACGAAATACGGTTGCGACGATGATCAACCTCAATCACACGAACGGTGACGTGCTGATGTAGTTTCACCACATCAGTAGGATGGGCTATACGTCGGTTTGCCATCTGTGAGATATGCACAAGGCCGTCCTGATGAACACCAATATCTACGAAGGCACCGAAGTTGGTGATATTAGTCACGATGCCAGGAAGAATCATACCTTCCTCCAAATCGTCAACTGTCTGAACACGACTGTCAAATTCGAAAGCCTCCAACTGTTCGCGAGGGTCACGACCAGGCTTTTCCAACTCCTTCATAATATCCGTCAGGGTGGGGAGTCCCACTTCTGCTGTCACGTATCGTTTGATATCGATACGCCCCCTCAGTTCCTTTTGTTCTATGAGGTCTTTGACGGCACATCCCAAATCCTTCGCCATCTGCTCAACGACCGGATAGCTCTCAGGGTGAACAGCACTATTATCGAGCGGGTTCTTAGCACCAGGAATACGCAGGAAACCTGCACACTGCTGATAAGCGGAAGGTCCTAATCGGGGTATTTTCTTGAGTTGTGCACGAGAAGAGAATGCGCCGTTCTCTTTTCTGTAGTCAATAATGTTCTTTGCCAGCGTCGGGCCTAATCCGCTGACGTATTGCAATAGGTGACAGGAAGCGGTATTGAGATTGACACCCACCTGATTGACACAACTTTCTACGGTTTGGTCAAGCTGATGTTTTAACTTTGTCTGATCTACGTCATGCTGATATTGTCCAACACCGATGCTCTTGGGGTCTATCTTTACCAGTTCTGCCAATGGGTCCATCAATCGGCGTCCTATGGATACGGCTCCACGAACGGTGACATCTTCGTCAGGAAACTCATCGCGGGCTACCTTTGAAGCAGAATAAACAGAAGCGCCATCTTCGCTTACTACAAAGACACTAACGTCTTGAATACCTTGAAGCGTGTCTTCAATGAACGCCTTTGTCTCGCGACTGGCTGTACCATTGCCAATAGCGATTGCCTCAATGTGATATTGCTCCAACATTTGTTGCACATGAACTGTTGCTTGCATCCTCTTGTTGATGGGAGGGTGGGGGAAGATAGCTTCATGATGCAGTAGATTACCCTGAGCGTCAAGACACACCACCTTACAGCCAGTACGGAATCCAGGATCTACACCCATCACACGTTTCTGCCCTAAGGGGGCTCCAAGTAATAATTGACGCAAGTTTTCTGCAAACACACGAATAGCTTCTTCGTCGGCTTTCTCCTTGCTCAGATTAGCAAACTCAGTCTCTATACTTGGCTTCAACAGACGTTTGTAACTATCCTCTACAGCCTCTGCAACGAGATTTCCGCAGGGGGTATTTCCATAGACATAATGACGCTGCAAGCGTTCAATACATTCATCGTCATCGATAGGGTCAATGCTAATTCTGAGAAAGCCTTCAGCCTCACCCCTACGCATAGCTAGCAACCGGTGACTGGAACAGCGTTTCAGGGGTTCTTTCCAGTCGAAATAGTCGTGATACTTGGCGGCTTCGTCAGTTTCGGCTTTGGCTTTCACCACTTTAGATGTGATGATGGCTGTGCGACGATAGGCACCACGCAGTTGCTGACGCGAACGCTCGTCCTCGCTGACGTTTTCAGCAATGATATCCTGAGCACCTTTCAATGCCATCTCAGCATCTTTGACCTCGCCTTTCACAAAGGCCTGGGCAGCGCGTTCTGGATCACGCTCACGTTGCATCAATAAGATTTGAGCCAAAGGTTCAAGCCCTTGTTCACGAGCCACCTGTGCACGCGTTCTGCGGCGAGGCTTGAAAGGCAGATATATGTCTTCCAATTCTGTCGCATCCCAGCATTCTTCAATTCGCTTCTGCAACTCAGTTGTCATCTTCTCTTGTTCGGTAATCGTCTTAATGACGGTTTCCTTACGCTTCTGGATTTCTTTCAGACGATCATTCTCATCGCTGATAGCCGCAATCTGAACCTCGTCGAGTGCACCTGTACGTTCCTTGCGATATCGGGAAATAAACGGAATGGTACATCCTTCTTCTAATAAAGACAAGGTGTTACCAACTGCCTCAATAGTCAGATTCAAGCTCTGCGCAATGAGTTTTGCAAAGATATTCTGTTCTTTCATTGGTGTATTTACTTGCTAATCTTCTGCAAAAGTAAAAAATAAATATGAATAAAGAAAAATAAAATATGAATTTTTCCCTCTTTTCATTTGTTCGTTTCATATAAACTATGTATCTTTGCAAAATATAACTTATAAACTTATATAATATTACAACAAACTATGTCAAACATCAAAGAGAAACTCTTTACCGAGTTCGCTGCGCCTACCACTCAAGAGTGGCTGGACAAGATTGAAGTAGACCTGAAAGGTGCCGACTTCCAGAAGCGCTTGGTATGGAGAACAAATGAAGGTTTTAATGTGCAGCC
>CAZIKA010000124.1:0-7228 GCA_964539705.1 uncultured Prevotella sp.
TATATTACATAATTACTTTAACGGAGCCTTCATATTTCCGATACACAAAATTACTCACGCAATTTGCACATTTGCACATTTTCGATGAAAAGGCGTTTTTGCGGAGCTGCCTGCTCCACAAGGAGGAGCTGCCTGCTCCACAAGGAGGAGCTGCCTGTTCCTCCCCTTCGAACTGCCTGTCCCTCATAATGGCCATCGCGCATAAGGATGTGGTTGTTGTATGCACTCCTAAACCTATCTAAGAAAAAAAGTCCGATATCAGTGACGGATGTCGGTTATTTTTATTATTTTTGCAGACGGGAAGAGAAACCCATAATGAAAGTACTTGTAAAATAAGAAACAATAAGATATGATGAATCAGAAACCGGAACACTTGCAGATGGGCACATGGGGCGAAGAGTTGGCTGTGGCTTATCTGCAAGAGCAGGGATACACGATACTGGAGCGCGACTGGCATTCCGAACATCGCGATATAGACATCATTGCATGGAAGGACGAAGAGCTGGTGTTCGTAGAAGTGAAGGCTCGACGTAACAGCGATTTCATAGACCCTGTACAGGCGGTGGACTACAGGAAACGTAAGAACCTGAGGATGGCCATCAACCACTACGTGAAATTCCGCAGATATGACGGCAACTGGCGTTTCGATATCATTACCATCAAAGGAGCCATAGGAGGCGGAAATCCGGAAATAGAGCATTTCGAGGATATACCGTTGATGTAGATAGGGAGGTTAATCTTCCGACATATCGGCCACCATCTTGCGATACTGTGTATAGATGCGTTCGCGAGAGAGATAGCCCTTCAGGTGATTATCCTTGTCGAGCACGGGAAGCCAGTTGGCATGAGTGGCATCGAAGGTCTTCATGATAATATTCATCGATGACTGGTCGCTAAGGGTGGCGGCGGGCTCCTGCATCAGCTGATTGGCCTTGAAATGATGATAGAGTTCCGTACGGAACACGATATGGCGAATTTTGTTGATGTCTATCTCGCCAAGAAGAGTTCCGGCAGCATCGAGAACGGGTATCACACTATTGCGTGAACGACTGATTTTACGTACGATATCTGCCAACTCCGTCTCAGAACCCACGGAAAGGAAATCCTTGTCGATAACGCTATCCAACTGCATCAGGGTAAGAACGGCATGATCGGTATTATGGGTAATGAGTTTGCCCTGCTTGGCCAGACGCGAACTGTAGATGCTGTGAGGTTCGAAGATGATGATAGTGAGATAGGAACTGATAGACACAATCATCAGAGGCAGGAACAGATTATATCCTCCCGTCAGCTCGGCTATGAGGAAGATACCCGTCAAGGGCGCATGCATCACGCCAGACATCACACCTGCCATTCCCATCAGGGCAAAATTCTTCTCAGGCACATTGACGCCAACCTCGTAGATGTTCCACAAACGTGAGAAGAGGAAGCCCGAGAAGCAGCCGATAAACAGCGAGGGAGCAAACGTACCACCGCAGCCGCCACCGCCATTGGTGGCCGATGTAGCAAAGACCTTGGTAAGAAGCACCAACGCGATATAAGGTATCAGCATCTCCACCTGACCAGAGAACAGCGAGTTATTCAGGATGCGCTCCCAATCAGCATCTGATGAGCCATTCAAAAGGAGGTTGATAGGTCCGTAACCCTCGCCATAGAGCGATGGGAACAGATAAATCAGCATACTCAGCAGGAGGCCTCCGATAACCAGTTTTACATAGGGCTTGTCCTTGAACCGTGCGAAGATATCCTCGCAAAAACCCATGGTGCGGATAAAATAGAGGCTCACCAAGCCACAGAACACGCCCAGACCGATACAGGCAGGCACACGCTCTACCGACCAGGGATTATCCAGATGGAAGGTGAACAGCGCAGCATCGCCACGAAAGATATAGGTGAAGCAGGTGGCGGTAACGCAGCTCACGAGGATAGGCATCAGGGAAGCCATCGTCAGGTCGATCATCAGCACTTCAATGGTAAAGACCAGTCCAGCTATCGGAGCCTTGAAGATACCGGCAATGGCACCTGCAGCACCACATCCCACAAGGAGCATCAGCGTACGACTGTCCATCTTGAACAGTTTTCCAAGGTTACTACCAATGGCAGAACCCGTCAGCACGATAGGCGCCTCAGCTCCCACACTACCACCAAAGCCAATGGTGATGGCAGAAGCAATAACGCTGGACCATGTATTATGAGACTTCAGACGTGAGCGGTTCTGACTGATAGCATAAAGGATACGGGTGATACCGTGAGAGATATTGTCCTTCACCACATAGCGCACAAAGAGCGAGGTGATATAGATACCCACCACGGGATAAACCAAATAGAGCCAGTTGGAAGAAGAGGCATCGAAAGAGCTGGTAAGGAGCGATACAATCTGATTGATGAGCCAATGGAGCACAAAGGCGGCAACAGCTGAAAAGAGGCCCACAAAAAAGGCCAGTATCAGCACAAACATACGATCGCTTACATGATTCTCACGCCATTGATGCAAGCGCGAGAGCCAATTTGCTGCTGCAGAAGATTCTATGGTCGTATCGGTCATTCCCCTACTCTTCTTGGCTTAGGATTTTAGAAGTTTTTCAAGGAAATCGTCCAAATCCTTATCCAAGCCCTCCATGAGGTCAGGGTCCATGATTACCGTGTCGCCATCAACCACATAGAGCTCGGCAACAGGCTCACGGTCATCGTCCTCAAGGACAAAAGCATAGGGCTTGAGAACAGAGAGATTGTCGACCAACTGGGCATGTGATGCAAGGGAATGGCGAATAGCTGAGGTGACATTCTCGTAGAAATTATCATCTTTGCTGTCTATCCATTCCTCTACCACACAACGCGTCAACTCGCAATCATCATCATCGAGAATGGTCACTTCGCCCGTGTCCTGACTGACGCGATAATGGATATCGGTAAGCATCGTAGCTTCCTGTTCTGCAGGAAACTTATCTGCCAGTTTGCGTAATGCACGCTCCAGTTGCTGCTGGGTCTGTTCTGTGAAATTCATATGCTTTTTCTCTATTTAGTTGTGCAAAAGTATCAAAAAAGATTTGTATTTGCAAGCGATTACGACTTTTTTTCTAAAATAATTGATTTTTATTTCCTTAAATTTTGACTTTTTGTTTTGTAATCTTCTCACTTATTCGTACCTTTGCAGGCAAAATGGAGAATTCAATACGCCACGAGGGAACCGTAGAATCCATCGAAGGAGAGCACGTTCGCGTGAGAATCACACAGCATTCCGCCTGTAGCGCTTGTAAGGTGGCTTCTCATTGCACCGCATCGGAATCGAAAGAGAAGATTGTGGATGTGTTTCACTGTCAACGACGGGATTTGAAAGTGGGCGACGTTGTGGTAGTCAGCACGTCGAGTCATTCGGCAGACAAGGCTCTACTGCTGGGCTTCGGATGCCCGCTGCTGTTGCTCCTAGCCACGATAGGTATCCTGTTGGGAGTTGGCGTTGACGAAGGCATTGCTGCCTTAACGGCTATCGGAGCGCTTATACCTTATTATATAATATTATGGGCATTCCGAAAACACATCGCCGAGAGTATCTCGTTCTCCATAGATGAAACCTGAGACAGACAGAAATGCAAACGACTAACTATTTAAACAAATAAAATAAATTAAAAGGTTATGAATTTTATCTTGATTGCAGTCATTGTGCTTGGAAGCATCGGACTTATAGCAGCCATCGTGCTGTTTGTATGCTCCAAGAAATTTGCTGTATTCGAAGATCCACGTATTGCACAAGTCAACGAGCTGTTGCCTGGTGCCAATTGCGGAGGATGTGGCTTTGCCGGATGCGGAGGTATGGCCGATGCATTGGTGAAAGGTGCAGACAAAGGCAGCATCGAAGGACTGAACTGTCCGGTAGGCGGTGCCGATGTGATGGGACAGGTAGCCGACCTGCTGGGGATGGCCATTGCCAATGGAGAACCGAAGGTGGCCGTAGTGAGATGTAACGGTTCTTGTGACCTGCGTCCACGGATTACCGAGTATGCCGGATTACGCACCTGTGCGGCTATGAATGCCTGTGGTGCTGGAGAGACGGCCTGCGGTTTCGGTTGTCTGGGATGTGGCGATTGCGTAGCTGCTTGTCAGTTTGATGCTATCCACATGAATCCTAAGACAGGACTCCCCGAGGTGGATGAAGAGAAATGTACAGCCTGCGGTGCCTGCACAAAGGCTTGTCCACGCGGCATCATCGAACTTCGTAAGAAGGGACCAAAGGGCCGTCGTGTATTCGTATCATGCGTCAACAAAGACAAAGGTGCCGTTGCCATGAAAGCTTGTAAGGCTGCCTGCATAGGATGTGGCAAGTGCGAGAAGACCTGTCCGTTTGGTGCTATCACCGTTGGCAACAACGTGGCTTACATCGATTTCAACAAGTGCCGTCTGTGCCGTAAGTGCGTTGACGCTTGTCCTACGAAAGCTATCCATGCCGTGAATTTCCCTGCACCGAAACCCGTAGAACCCGTAAAAGAAGAAAAGGAGGCAGAAGCATGAAGATCAAGACATTTAGTATAGGCGGTATTCACCCCGAGGAGAACAAGTTGACTCACGAGGTTGCCACTCAGGTAGCTCCGCTGCCCAAGAAAGTCATTTTCCCTCTTTCGCAGCATATCGGTGCTCCTGCTACCCCAGTGGTGCAAAAAGGCGATAAGGTAAAGGTAGGTACGATGATTGCCGATGCCGGTGGTTTTGTATCGGCTCCTATCTTCTCATCTGTCAGCGGTACCGTTTTTAATATCGATACTGCCATCGATGCTACAGGCTATCGCAAGCCTGCCATCATCATTAACGTGGAAGGCGATGAATGGGAAGAGACCATTGATCGCTCAGATAAGTTGGAACTGGTGAAGGATCACCCAGAACTGACATCTGAGGAGATTGTGACTCGTATCAAGGCAGCTGGTGTCGTAGGTATGGGTGGTGCTTGTTTCCCCACTTTCATTAAACTAACCCCTCCCCCAACGGCAAAGGCAGAATGCGTGATTATCAACGCCGTAGAGTGTGAGCCTTATATCACGGCTGACTATCGACTGATGATGGAACATGCCGACGAGATCCTGGTAGGTCTGGAACTTCTGATGAAGGGTGCTAAGGTGACGAAAGGCTATATTGGCATTGAGACGAATAAGCCCAAAGCCATCGAGTTGTTGACCAAAAAGTGTGCTGAGGCGTTTTCCGCCTCAGATTACAGCGTAGAGGTAGTACCCTTGGCTCAGCGTTATCCGCAAGGAGGCGAAAAGCAACTGGTGGATGCCGTTATCAATCGTCAGGTTCCTGCGCCTCCCGCTATCCCTGTAAACGTTGGAGCAATCGTTCAGAACGTCGGCACTGCCTTTGCTGTCTATCAGGCAGTTATGAAACATAAGCCGTTGTTTGAACGTTACACCACCGTAACGGGTAAGCGTTTGCAGAAACCAGGCAACTATCTGGTACGTATGGGTACACCAATGCAGGATTTGATAGACCTCTGTGGCGGTATGCCCGAGGGCGATAACAAACTATTGGCTGGCGGTCCGATGATGGGTAAGGCACTGACGTCAACAGAAGTTCCTATCTGTAAAGGTACTAACTCTGTGACGATTCTCTCTGGTGATGATGCTCGCCGCAAGGAACCACAGCCTTGTATCCGCTGTGCCAAGTGTGTTGGCGTTTGCCCTATGGGACTGGAGCCATACCTCTTGGCTAAACTCTCTGCTTTCAAGAACTGGGAGCGAGCAGAACGGGAAGACATTGTCAGTTGCATAGAATGCGGCTCATGTCAGTTCACCTGTCCTGCCCACCGTCCACTGCTGGATAATATCCGTCAGGGAAAGCAGACCGTTATGGGAATCATTCGCAGCCGCGCTGCTAAAAAATAATTATGCATTAAGCATCATTAATTATGAATTAAGAAAAATGAGTAAGTTAATTGTATCACTTTCTCCACATGCCCACGGAACCGACTCTGTAGAACGCAATATGTACGGGGTAATTATTGCCCTGATACCTGCCCTATTGGTTTCGTTCTTCTACTTTGGCATCGGTTCGGCTATTGTCTGCTTAACCAGCGTCGTAGCTTGTGTGCTCTTTGAGTGGGCTATCAATAAGTATATCCTTGGACGTAAGGAGTGCACCGTACTCGACGGTTCGGCAGCGCTTACAGGTCTACTTCTTGGCATGAACCTGCCTTCAAACCTCCCCATCTGGATTATCATCATAGGCGCCCTCTTCGCTATCGGCGTTGGTAAGATGACTTTCGGTGGTCTTGGCAATAACATCTTCAACCCTGCATTGGTAGGCCGATGCGTGTTACTGGTGGCTTTCCCCGCACAGATGACCAGTTGGCCTAAGCCTGGCAATTGGTTTGAATATACCGACGCTGCAACAGGAGCTACACCGCTGGCAGTAATGAAGGAAGCCATTCAGAAAGGCGACGCTACGAAACTGAACGACCTGCCTGATGCCTTCAGCCTATTGTTGGGTGACTATAGCATCGGTGGCGGCGCTGGTACCATCGGTGAGATCTGTGGTCTTGCCCTGATTGCTGGACTCATCTTTATGCTCTGGCGCAAGATTATCACTTGGCATATCCCAGTGAGCATCATCGGAACAGTGTTTGCTTTTAGTGCCGTAATGCATCTGATTAACCCCATCTATGCTGATCCTACTACGGTAATCCTGAGTGGTGGACTGTTGCTGGGTGCCATCTTCATGGCAACTGACTACGTCACCTCTCCTATGACTCCGAAGGGACAGATTATCTATGGTGTATGTATTGGCTTGCTTACCATTATCATCCGTAACTGGGGTGCATATCCTGAGGGAATGTCGTTCGCTATCCTGATAATGAACGCATTTACACCTCTTATTAATAATTATGTGAAACCAAAGCGCTTCGGTGAAGTGCCTGCAAAACAGTAAGGAGGACTAAGACTATGAAGAAATTAGAATCATCATTACTGAATATGGTGCTGGTACTCACAGGGGTAGCAGTTATTATGGGAGCCGTCCTGGCCTGGGTAAACAGCGTAACAACCGACCCCATAGCACAGCAGCAAAAGAAGGCACTGGCCGATGGTATCAAGAGCGTGATGCAGGCAGAGGAAATAACAGTCAGCAAGATTGACACGCTGCGTGAAACCAATGCCAAAGGCAAGGAACAGATATTCATCATCTATAATAACGAGAAAGGCGCTGCTGTAGAAAGCACTACCGATGGTTTCGGCGGTAAACTGCG
>CAZIKA010000125.1:0-7041 GCA_964539705.1 uncultured Prevotella sp.
AGCTTTGCATCGGAGCTTTGAACCTTTTCTTTCTGCGGAGAGAACAGGATTCGAACCTGCGAACCGGTTTTGCCGGTTACACGCTTTCCAGGCGTGCCTCTTCAACCACTCGAGCACCTCTCCAATCGTGCCTATACACACGGTTTTTAGAAACCGGATGCAAAGGTACAAATTAAATCTGAATTGCGAAAACTTTTTTCACATTTTCATTCGTATGATGACAAATAACATCTTCATCTACCCCGTAAGCCTCCGCCAGACGTGTGATGACATAGCGGATATAGGCAGGCTCATTACGCTGGCCACGCATGGGAACGGGGGCCATATAGGGGGCATCGGTCTCAAGAACCAAACGGTCGAGAGGAACAACTGCTGGGAGTACCTCTGGCAGATGACTCTTCTTAAACGTAGAGACGCCCCCTACACCCAGCACGAAACGTTCGAACTGCAACAGCTCGGCTGCCTCTTTCTCATTGCCCGTAAAACAATGGAACACGCCGCCAACCAAATCCTTCGCGTACCTTTTTAATATATGAACCATCTCATTCTGAGCTTTCCTGCAATGAATCATTAGGGGCAAATGCGTCTCTACCGCCCATTGCACCTGCGCTTCAAAAGCCTCCAGTTGCTCTTTTTCAAATTCACGAGTCCAATAGAAGTCGAGACCGATTTCGCCAATGGCGATAATGGGAGCCTCCCCCCCCGCCCTCTCCAATTGGAGGGAGAGCTGACACAATGAACGAATAGAGCCAAGCTGCTCATGCCAGTCAGCACGCACCTCTTCAGGATGCAGACCTATCATGGGATAGAGAAAGTCGGGATACTGCTGAGCGAGTTTGACGATACGCTGCGATGACGGTAAGTCGATGGCAGGCAGAAAGATAGCCTTGCAACCAGCCTCACGAGCCCGTTGCATCACCTCTACCCTATCCTCATCAAACTCCTCGCCATCCAAATGGCAATGCGTATCTATAAACATCCCTCTTTCAACTTTCAACTTTCATCTTGCCCCTTGCTCCTTGCCCCTCTTATTTCTCTCGATGCATCATAGCATTGGTATACTGGCGCAATACCTCTTTACGCTCAGCAGGCACGTTGACCTGCTCCAGCAACTGCTTGCCCTGTTCGAAGTAGTAGTTTATCTTCTCTTCACACAACTGACGGATGCCTATCTCATCATACAAACGGGTGACGGCAGCCACCTTCTCTGCACGATTGAACTCCTTAGCCTCTATCCACTTCATCAACTCGACTCGCTGCTCTGCATTGGCACGATTCACAGCATTGATGAGCATATAGGTCTTTTTATTCGATGTGATATCACCACCGATAGCCTTTCCAAAGACTTTCGGGTCACCATAGACATCAAGCAGGTCGTCCTGTAGTTGGAATGCCAGTCCTATCTTCTCGCCAAAGCGATAGAGCAGGTCGGCATCTTCCTTCGAAGCATCGCCCAGGATGGCTCCAATCTTCAGGGCGCAAGCCAGCAATACGCTGGTCTTCAGTCGAATCATCTCGATATATTCGTCCTCGGTAACGTCGTTACGGTTCTCAAAGTCCATATCAAACTGCTGTCCCTCGCCAATCTCAAGAGCCGTCTCTGTGAAGAGGCTGAGCATCTGTGGCAAATGGGCACTATCACACTGAGCTATGCGCTGATAGGCCAGCACCAGCATGGAGTCACCACTGAGGATTGCCGTGTTAGCATCCCATTTCTTATGCACCGTGGGCTGCCCGCGACGCACGTCAGCATTATCCATCAGGTCATCATGCAGCAATGTGTAGTTATGATAGGTCTCCAAACCAAGAGCAGGCATCAGGATATCCTCAGGATGCTCTTTGAAGAGATTATAACCAAGCAACATCAGTACAGGACGGATGCGCTTACCCCCTAATGAAAGCACATAGCGAATAGGCTCATAGAGCGATGCTGGTTTTCTGTCGTACTGAAGGGCATCTAATCCCTCGTTCACGATTCTCAAGATTTCGTCAGATGTTATCATAATTTACAATTTAAATACTACTGGAATACATACTTTCGTGCGACAGGGTTGATCATTCTGGATGCCAGCCGTCCAGCGGGGCATCATTCGTAGCACGCGTAGCACCTCCCGGTCACAAGCAGGATTGAGGGACTTTGCAATCTTCACATCAGTCAACGACCCATCTTTATTAACGATAAACTCAGCCACCACCTTGCCCTGTATCTTACGTTCCTGCATAAGTGGCGGATATTTTAGATTACGCTGTAAGAACTTCATCAGTTCTACAGGTCCCCCAGGGAATTGCGGCAAGTCCTCAACCACACGGAAACTGACCACATCATCATCCTGAGGCTCCGGCGGTTCTATCTCATCATCCATCGCACTCATATCACTGTTCATATCGGTCTCAACGGGCTCGTCGTCTTTCAGCGGTTCCGTTTCCAGTTCTTCCTCGTCTTTTACCACAAGTTTCTTTGCAGGTTCAGGCTCCACCTTAGGTGCTAACGCTAGTTCGTTTTCCGGCCGCATCAGCGATGAGAGTTCTTCGTCCATGGAGAACATCTCCAACAAGTCGGGATCATCTAGCGGGTCGTCTTCAGGGAAGGGCATAAACAGAGCAATGAGAAAACAGGTCAGCGCTATGACAAGCCCCAACACGAAACGGGGTATCCATCCTCGCTCCAAATCCGCCTTCCTACTCTTCTTCTCTTCCATAATGCGGTGCAAAGTTACAAAATAAGAAAGAGAAATGACAAGAAAAGTCTGCTTTTTCTTGTCATTTCTCTGCGAAAAGTAAGTTCGATGTGCCTCTTACCCCGATTTAGAAGTGCAGTCGCAAATCCACGCCAGCCTGCAGAGGATTACCCAATTGGGCAAAATATTGCTTCGTCAACTGACTATTCACAAGGAAAGTGTGGTATTTTGTGTCTGTCAGGTTGCGTCCCCAGAAATCCACCTCCACATTGTTCATCTTGAACATCAGGTGAGCACCCAGCGTGGCATAGAACTTCTGACAAATCTCATTATCGGCCTCCCAATAAGTTTTGCCCTGTCCCTTGACGTTGAATCCCACTGTGATACTATTCAGTATCTCATCATTCACATCAAAACGATAGTCACCGTTTACGCTGAACTGATGCTGCGGAATGAAAGGTACATACTTATTCTTATAACTGATGGCCTCGTAACCTGTGGCTGTTGCAACACTATCTGTATACTCCTTAAATACAGCATGCGTAAAACTATAGGTAGCGCCCCACGACAGATGATCATCAAAAGCACGTCCGCGCAAAGCCAATTCTGCACCACAGCTATAGCTCTTACCAGCATTCACCATCATACGTCCATAGCCATAGGTGCCAGCCATGACCGACAACTGCTGATTACGAATCTGCGTAAAGAAGAAGGCTGCATCAGCTTTTACCTTACCGTCAAACAGGCTCAGATGAGTACCAGCCTCGTAGTTCCAACTTTCCTCTGGCTTATACGAAATAGTCTCATTGATTTTATCAATCTGTTCTGAGGTATGAGCCACCGTATAGTCTGCACTTGCCAAAGCCATCAGCTTTTTACCCAAACCGCGTTCCTCTGTCTGGAAGATATCCGAGAACATCTGCAGG
Organism: uncultured Prevotella sp.; assembly: GCA_964539705.1. Lineage (GTDB taxonomy): Bacteria > Bacteroidota > Bacteroidia > Bacteroidales > Bacteroidaceae > Prevotella. The sequence continues at coordinate 3,605 of CAZIKA010000125.1, forward strand.
TTATAACCTCCTGCTCGAAAGCCCTTGCTCACTACGGCATAAACATTACTACCATTCTCGCACAGCGTATATGTCAAAGCCACCTTGGGAAGCACCTGATGATAACTGTGTTTCTGATCAGAGTCTATTTCCGACAGGTAGGAATGGACACTAGACGTCGGACCCATCTTCACAGCCAGATCAAACATCGCCTTGGTGTTATAGTCAATCTTCACCTGACTATAATCGTAACGCAAGCCGAGTGTCAGTTTCAAGCGGTCTGTCACCATCACATTCGACTCATGATAAGCGCCGAAGTTCAACTGAGGTGTACGGAAGTCGCCTGACACCCAGTTGTTCTGAAACGCCATCATACTAGTAGCCGCAGCAGGCATCCCCCACTGAGACATGATGAAACTGCCCATGGTATCACCGAAATAAACGGGGGCATCAGTATGTAGCCACTGGTAACTGCCAAAGAGACCTGAAGTATGTTGCCAACGGCTGGCGTTCTTGGAACGGAACACCAGTTCCTGCGTCACCGCATTCATCTTCTGTTGTTGCTGGAGCCCCATATAATCAGCCACCACATAGTCCTGGTCCATCTTCATACGGTCCCACAGATACTGGTGACTCGTTGTAGAAGTGAGCAGATAATCATCGAAATCATAGGAAATAGTCAGTCCAGTGTTCACCATCTGACGACGATAGGTGTTCATAAACGTGGTTGAAGGCTCGGCTGTCTCGTCCTTATCAGCATCATAGGCACCATAGGGGAAACCGTTTTGGATGGTAAACTGATAGTCGCTGGTGAGATCGAAAGTGAGTTTATTTGCGGGTTTCCATACCAAACGCGCCTTAGCACCGGCCTCTTTCATTTTATCATTATATTCACCCACATTCGGATTCTTGAAAAAGCCTCTTTGTCCATTGAAAAAGCCAGCCACCATAAAGGCCAGGTTTTCCGAGGGACGATGATAGTGAGCCACCTCTGCCTTGTAAGCCTCACTAGTAGCAGCACCAATATTCACGTCCGTTCCCTGATAGCTCATAGGATTCTTTGAGTAGATACGCACAATACCTCCCTCGCTATTGGCACCATAGAGTGTGCCCTGAGGACCTCGCAGCACATCCACACGGTCCAGCATATAGAAATGGGTATTGAAAGCCGACTTCGACATCAGGGGGATATGATCGTAATAGATACCTACGGCTGAGTTGTTCACGCGTGAGCCTATGCCTCTTATATACATAGAAGAGGTGAGACGACTACCGTACTCAGGCATCACAAACGATGGCACATAGTCAGCCAACTGCCCCAAACTCTTCATCTGAAGCAGCTGCATCTCCTGCGTTCCAAAAGCACTACTACTCATAGGTTGATGGCGCAACAAAGCCCCCTCTTTAGGCTGGGCAATGACAACCACCTCATCCAAATCAATCACGCGACTGGTATCGTTCACGCTTTCAAGAGAAACCTCATGTATGTTATCAGCCGACACGACTGCGCCCAACAACATACAGAGGCCCGTCATAACAATCTTTTTCATCCTTAAAATACTAAAAAAATCCGGATGCAAAGGTACAACCATCTTTGCATCCGTGCAATCCACATTTATATGGATTTTTACGTCTTATTTCCCAATGAACTTCTCTATCGTTTCCAGACACTTGGCACTACTGATGGGTTTCGTCAAGAAATCATCACATCCTACCTCAAGTGCTAACTGGCGATCACTATCAAACGCATTGGCTGTCAAAGCAACCACAGGCAGTTCCGGCATCTTTTCCTTGATAGCCTTCGTTGCCTCCAAGCCGTCCATCACAGGCATCTTGATATCCATCAACACCAGATCAAAGCCACCAGCCAAAGCCATATCCACAGCCTCGCGCCCATTCACAGCACGCTGAAACTCGTAACCACGTTTCAGGATGTAGGTCATCAAGATGTAGTTACTATCATTGTCCTCTACTACCAATATTTTCTTCATGACAAAATCTGTTTAGTTCGTTAAAGAGTTACAAAAGTACACATTTTTATTGATATAATTTGCGTCTTTGATAACTTTTAACTAATTTTGCACGACAGGAAACAAAAAACTAATAAAATCGATTACTAATGAATCTAAAATTTTTATCTCTTGCATTCGCATTCTCAGCATCACTCGCTGCTCAGGCTCAGCACGTGATGGACGTGAACACCAAGAAACTCGGAGCACCTGTTTCATCTACGATGTACGGTCTGTTCTTCGAGGACATCAATTATGCTGCCGACGGTGGATTGTACGCCGAACTGGTCATGAACCGCTCGTTCGAGTTTCCCAACCATTTCGCAGGCTGGGACATCTCAGGCAAAGTCACGCTGAAGAATGACGGTCCCTTCGACAAGAATCCCCACTATGTACGTCTGGCTCCCTCTGGCCATAACGACAAGCACACCATGATTGAGAACCGTGGATTCTTCGGTATGGGTGTGAAAGGTGGCGAGGAATACCGCTTCTCAGTATGGGCTCGCGTACCCGATGGCGGTAGTTCAAAGCTGTGGATCGACCTCGTGGATAATGCCACGATGAGCGATGACCAGAAGTTGGGAAATGTTGGTGTGGACATCAGCGGCAAGGAATGGAAGAAATACACAGCCATCATCAAGCCCAAGCGCACCTTCGCCAAGGCCCATCTGCGTGTATGGGGCGACAGCAAGGTGACTACCGACGTAGAGCACATCAGCCTCTTCCCTGTCAAAACCTATAAGGATCGTGAGAACGGCCTGCGTGCCGACCTCGCTAAGGCACTTGAGGATGTACATCCTGGCGTATTCCGTTTCCCTGGCGGCTGCATCGTTGAGGGTACCGACCTCGCTACGCGCTACGCGTGGAAGAATACGGTAGGCCCCGTTGAGAACCGTCCTTTGAACGAGAACCGCTGGCACTACACTTTCACCAGTCGTTACTTCCCCGATTATTTCCAAACCTACGGACTGGGCTTCTTTGAGTTCTTCCAGCTATGCGAGGACATCAAGGCAGAACCTCTACCCGTGCTCTCTGTAGGTCTCTCCTGTCAGTTCCAAAACAGGAACGAAAGCGCCCATGCAGCCATGAATGAACTCCAGCCTTATATTGACGACTGTCTCGACCTCATCGAGTTTGCCAACGGACCTGTGGATTCTAAGTGGGGAAAACTGCGTGCTGACATGGGACACCCCGCTCCCTTCAATATGAAGTATATCGGTATTGGCAACGAGCAATGGGATACCCCCTACTTCGAGCGTTTGAAGCCTTTTGTTGCAGCTGTACGTGCCAAGTATCCCAACATCAAGATTGTAGGCACCAGCGGTCCCGACTCCGAAGGAAAGATGTTCGACAAAGGCTGGGTGGCTATGAAAGAGCAGAAGGCCGACCTTGTGGACGAGCACTTCTATCGTGGTGAGGACTGGTTTCTCGGCACAGCTCCCAAGGATC
>CAZIKA010000126.1:0-7006 GCA_964539705.1 uncultured Prevotella sp.
CCTCATGGACGTCGCTCACGGGATTGCCCGCATTGCTCTCGCTATTGGCAAACACGATTTCTGCCTGGGGGTGATTCAACAACACACGAATCAGTTCGCCACCCGTATAACCGGCAGCTCCCAGTATTCCAATCTTTACTCTTTCCATTGCAGTTCTTAGTGCTAAATTTGTCGTTTTTATGTCTGTTCGAGGCGCAAAGATACTAATAAATCTACAAAGTGACAAACTTTGTGCCGGTTTTCGGATGATTTTTCGTACCTTTGCAGGCAAATTCAAGGTATTAGTTAATGAAACAGACGAAAATTGTTGCATCCATCAGTGATAGAAGATGTGACACCGAGTTTATACGTGCGCTTTTCAACGCGGGTATGAACGTGGTGCGCATGAATACTGCCCACGCTTCGGAAGAGGGTATTCGCCAGATAGTAAAGAACGTGCGTGAGGTGAGTCATCACATTGGTATTCTGATTGATACGAAAGGACCTGAGGTAAGAACGACGGCCTGCGACGAACCTATTCAGTACAAGACGGGTGACGTAGTAAAAATCTTTGGACGACCGGAGATGAAGTCGACTCACGACATGCTTAACGTGACCTACAATAACTTCGCTGCCGATGTGCATGAGGGTTGTCATATCCTTTTCGACGACGGTGCTATTGATATGAAGGTGATTGGCATCAGTGGGCCGCAGGTGGTGGCTCAGGTACAGAACGACGGCACGCTGGGCTCACGCAAGAGTGTGAATGTGCCTGGAGTACATATCGACCTGCCTACGCTCACCGAGAAAGACCGCCGTAACATTATGCTGGCCATAGAGCTGGACATCGATTTCATTGCCCACTCGTTTGTGCGCTCTGCTGCCGATGTAAGAGCGGTGCAGGCCATCCTGGATGCTTACAACTCGGACATCAAGATTATTTCGAAGATTGAGAATCAGGAGGGTGTTGATAATATTGATGAGATTATCGAGGCGTCGTATGGCATCATGATTGCCCGTGGCGATTTGGGTATTGAGGTGCCTATTGAGCGAATCCCCGGCATTCAGCGTCGCATCATCCGTAAGTGCGTGCAGGCGAAGAAACCGGTCATTGTGGCCACGCAGATGCTGCACTCGATGATTCAGAATCCTCGACCCACGCGTGCTGAGGTAACCGATATTGCCAATGCCATCTATTATCGCACAGATGCGCTGATGCTCTCGGGCGAGACGGCTACGGGTAAATATCCGGTGGAGGCCGTGCAGACGATGGCTCAGATTGCCGAACAGGCAGAGCGCGACAAGTTGCGCGAGAACGATATCGAGATACCCCTGTCGGCCAACTGTGATATCCACGAGTTTATGTCGCACAGCGCCATTGAGGCCACTGAGAAACTGGGTGTGAAGGGTATCATCACCGACTCAACAACAGGTCTTACGGCCCGTTCGCTGGCGGCCTTCCGTGGGCCCAACCCTGTGTTGGCTATCTGCTATAACGACAAACTGCAACGACTGCTGGCCCTGAGCTATGGCGTGATTCCTGTTTATCAGAAAGAGCATATTGACAGCGAGCGTCTGTTCCTGGCTGCGGTGCGCATGTTGCGACAGAAAGGTTATGTGGAGGAAGACGACAAGATAGCCTATCTGAGCGGTAACGTGGGCGAGTGTGGCGGCACGAAGTTCCTGGAGATCAATACGGTGAAGGAACTGTTCAGCAATAAGTACCGTTTCCACCTGCCACAGGTGGGATAAGCAGAAACATGCATAGAAAAGCTAACGGGGGTACATCATGACTGATGTACCCCCGTTTTTTATGAATAATTTTGTGTTGGGTTATCGCTTCTCGTCCTTGTGAATACCGTAGTAAACGCGGAGTGGGGTAGAGCTGACTTTGATGAAGCCCTTAGCCTCGTCGGCTGTCCAACCGGTTTGGGTCTCGCCGTATTCACCAAGCTTAGACTTGGTCAGGTCGTTGGGACTGTCGATACCTACGGTCTCGAAACCATAGGGACGGAGCTTCAGAATGGCGGTACCAGTAACGTTGCGCTGGCTCGAGGTGAGCATGGCTTCGATATCGGGCATCACGGGCTCCAGGTACTGACTCTCGTGGAGGAACATGCCGTACCAGTTGGCCACCTGGTCCTTCCAGTACTGCTGCCACTTAGAGAGGGTCGACTTCTCCAGCAGACGGTGGGCCTCGATGATCAGTTTGGGCGCAGCGGCCTCAAAGCCTACGCGACCCTTGATACCAATGATGGTATCGCCCACGTTGGCGTCACGACCGATGGCGTAGCTGGCACCTATCTCCTCAATCTTCTGGATGGCTTTGATGCGGTCGTCGAACTGCTCACCATTCACGGCTACTATCTCACCCTTGTCGAACTGAATCTTCAGCAGCGATTCCTTCTCGGGATTGGTGACGTGCTTCAGGTAAGCCTCTTCGGGCAGGCCCTGTGTGGGGTCGAGCAGCTCGCCACCGCAGATAGAGGTGCCCCAGATACCTACATTATACGAATATTTCAGCTTGGTGAAATCAGCGAAATAGCCGTTGGCATTCAGATAGTCCACCTCTTCCTTACGCGTTAGGTTGCGGTCGCGGGTCAGCGTGATAATTTCTATGCCGGGGGCCATTACGAGGAAGGTCATGTCGAAACGGATCTGGTCGTTGCCTGCGCCTGTTGAGCCGTGAGCAATGGCATCAGCACCAATCTCCTTGGCATAGCGGGCAATGGCAATGGCCTGGAAGATACGCTCTGATGATACAGAGATGGGGTAGCAGTTGTTGCGCAGCACATTACCGAAGATCATATATTTCAGCGACTTGGCGTAATACTCCTGTGTCACGTCCAGAGTCACATATTTCACGGCGCCCAGCTTGTAGGCGTTCTCCTCGTTCTTCTTCAACTGCTCAGCGCTGAAACCGCCGGTATTGGCGCAGGCTGCATAAACCTCATATCCTAATTCCTTGGTGAGATACATCACATTGTAGCTGGTGTCCAATCCACCACTGAAGGCTACTACGACTTTTTTCTTGCTCATATTATAATTTTTTTTCTTGTTCTTCTATTTCCTGTAAATGCTTGATGCGCGAGAGCACCTCTTCGCTCAACTTGGCAGGCAACTGCTCCGTAGGGTCAAAGAGCATACCGGTGCAGATGCAGTATTTGCGACCCGTGCGATGGAGCACGTCTACATTGACGCAACCCTCGCAGCCCTTCCAGAACGCCTCGTCGTCGGTCAGCTCAGCAAAGGTCACAGGCTTGTAGCCAAGCTTGGTGTTCATAGCCATTACGGCAGCACCGCTGGTCAGCGAAAATATCTTGGCGTGAGGCCAGCGGGTGCGCGCCAGCGTGAACGTCAGGTCCTTGATGCGCGAGGCCAGTCCCAGGCCGCGGAAATCGGGGTGAACGATGAGTCCGCTGGTGGTGACGTATTGCTGGTTGGCCCATGTCTCGATATAGCTGAAGCCAGCAAAGCGGCCGTCGCTCTTGCGCAGGGCGATGACGGCCTTGGCCTCTGCCATCTTCTTTGCTACATATTCGTGTGTGCGTTTGGCAATACCTGTGCCGCGAACCTTGGCAGCCTCGGCAATAGTGTCGAGGATGGTGTCCACATATATCTCGTGCTCCGGACGGGCAACAAGTACTTCTATGTCTTCTTTTTCCATTTCTATTTGATTCAAGGGACTATAGTTATTTGATGTTGGGAATCACTTCCTTCAGGGCTTCAGTCACATGTTGATGGCTTACACCTTCTTTGATGACAATAAAGATATTGTCGTCGCCGGCAATGGTGCCCAGAATTTCTGGGAGGTCGCTGCGGTCGATGTTCCAGGCAATGGCGCTGGCATAGCCCGGACGGGTCTTAATGACGCCCATGTTACCAGAGAACTGGATGCTGATGAAGCCGGGGACTTGCATCATCTCGCGGACAGAAGAGTGAGCGCTCACACGCTTGTACATCGACTCATTGGGGAGTACATAGACATAGTTGCCGCTCATTGTGGCGGCCTTGGCTACCTTCAGTTGTTTCAAATCTCGGCTCAACGTGGCTTGCGTCAGATTGAATCCTTCGTTTTGAAGCGCATTCAAAAGTTCCTCCTGACTACCCATCTGCTGACTCGAAATAATCAGTCTCAGAGCCTCCAACCTATTCTTCTTATCCTTCATATTAGTATATTTATTCAAATTTGCGGTGCAAAAGTACAACTATTTTTGCATATAGCCAAATTTTTATGCATAAACTTTAGCGGAAATGAATAAAAAAGATGCGCTCCAAGGAAAATGGAACGCATCTTTGCGTAAAGTGTATAAAAATGTGTATTTTTATTGTTCGTCGAGCACTGCCTCATTGGCGAAGTCGAGCACGTTCTTGCGGTTGGCCTGCATACGCTCGTACTCTTCCTTTGAGCCAACGATGATCTTCTCGAACTCGCGAAGACCGGTACCGGCAGGAATCAGGTGACCGCAGATCACGTTCTCCTTCATTCCCTCCAGGAAGTCCTGCTTACCGCGGATAGCAGCCTCGTTGAGCACCTTCGTGGTCTCCTGGAATGATGCTGCTGACATGAACGACTTGGTCTGCAGAGCTGCACGGGTGATACCCTGCAGGATCTGAGTTGACGTTGCAGCTACGGCATCACGCACCTGAACGGTACGCAGGTCGCGGCGCTTCAGTGAGGTGTTCTCGTCGCGCAGACGGCGGGCGGTAACAATCTGACCCTTCTGCAGTGTCTCAGAGTCACCGGCATCGGTAACCACCTTCTTACCCCAGATGCGGTCGTTCTCCTCAGCGAAGTCGAGCTTGTCGATGATATCGTTCTCGAGGAATGAGGTATCACCTGGGTCGTTGATCATCACCTTGCGCATCATCTGACGAACGATGATCTCAAAGTGCTTATCGTTGATCTTAATACCCTGCAGACGATAGACGTCCTGAACCTCGTTAACGATATACTCCTGAACAGCGGTGGGACCCTTAATGGCAAGGATGTCGCTTGGAGTGATGGCACCGTCAGAAAGAGGAGTACCTGCGCGCACAGCATCGTGCTCCTGTACCAGAATCTGCTTTGATAGAGACACGAGGTACTTGCGCTGATCGCCAGTCTTAGAGGTAACGATAATCTCACGGTTACCACGCTTTACCTTACCCATGGTGACCTCACCGTCGATTTCACTGACGATAGCGGGGTTAGATGGGTTACGAGCCTCGAAGAGCTCAGTAACACGAGGCAGACCGGCGGTAATATCACCACCCTTGGCTGCTGCACGAGGAATCTTCACGAGGGTCTCACCAGTCTTCACGGTCTGGCCGTCCTCAACAACTACGTGACCACCCACAGGGAAGTTATAGGTACCAATCTTCTCGCCATTGGCATCGAGGATGTCGCAGGTAGGAACCTTGGTCTTATCCTTAGACTCGGTAACGATCTTTTCTGTCAGACCGGTGGTTTCGTCGGTCTCGGCACGGAAGGTAACACCTTCGATGACGTCGTTGAACTTCAGTGTACCGGCATACTCGGTAACGATAACGGCGTTGAAGGGGTCCCACTGGGCAATCTTCTCGCCCTTGCTAACCACGTCGCCATTTTTGAAGTAGAGTGAAGAACCGTAAGGCACGTTAACCGTTGACAGAACAATCTTAGTGTTGGGGTCAACGAAACGCATTTCACCCAGACGGCTCACTACCATCTCGCACTCGCGGCCATCCTCGTCGAATGGAACGGTACGAACCTCTTCCATCTCAATGCGGGCTGACTCGTATTTGCAGACGATGCTGGCATTGGCTGCGGCGTTGGCTGCCACACCACCGGCGTGGAACGTACGCAGAGTAAGCTGAGTACCTGGCTCACCGATAGCCTGAGCGGCAATCACACCAACAGCCTCACCCTTCTGTACCATACGACGGGTAGCGAGGTTACGTCCGTAACACTTCATGCAGACACCCTTCTTCGACTCACAAGTGAGCACAGAACGGATCTCAACCATTTCAATCTCGGCCTTCTCGATAGCGTCAGCCAGAGGTTCGGTAATCTCCTCACCGGCAGGTACGATAACCTCACCAGTCTTGGGGTTCACTACGTCGTGAACACTGACACGACCCAGAATACGCTCGGCGAGAGAAGAGATAACCTCGTCACCGCTCTTCAGAGCTGTGCACTCCAAACCACGCAGCGTACCGCAGTCTTCCTCGTTGATGATCACATCGTGAGAAACGTCAACCAAACGACGGGTCAAGTAACCGGCGTCGGCAGTCTTCATAGCGGTATCAGCAAGACCCTTACGAGCACCATGGGTAGAGATGAAGTACTCCAGCACTGACATACCTTCCTTAAAGTTAGAAAGGATAGGATTCTCAATAATCTGGTGTCCCTCGGCACCGGCCTTCTGAGGCTTAGCCATCAGACCACGGATACCTGACAACTGCTTAATCTGGTCCTTACTACCACGGGCACCAGAGTCAAGCATCATGAATACAGCGTTGAAGCCCTGGTCGGCCTCGGTCATCTCCTTCATCAGAATGTTACCAATATCATTATTAACGTGGGTCCAGGTATCGATAACCTGGTTGTAACGCTCGTTGTCGGTGATGAAACCCATGTTATAGTTGTCGGTAATCTGCTGTACCTCGTCATTACCTTTGGCGATAAGCTCAGCCTTCTCCTTAGGAATAATGATGTCGTCGAGGTTGAACGACAGACCAGCCAGATAAGCCATGCGGTAACCCAGATTCTTGATACCATCGAGGAACTCACAAGCCTCGGCGAAACCTACGTTCTTAATAACGTCGGCAATGATGTCGCGCAGACTCTTCTTAGAAATAACCTTATTTACATAGCCTACTTCCTTAGGAACGATGCCATTCACGATGACACGACCTACAGAAGTCTCTACCTGATGACGAACCTTGATGCCATCCACCACGTCGTCGACCATCACCTTCACCTGAGCGTGCAGGTCGCACTTACCCTCGTTGTGGGCAATGATAGCCTCCTCAGGACCGTAGAATGAGAGACCCTCACCCTTGG
>CAZIKA010000127.1:0-7003 GCA_964539705.1 uncultured Prevotella sp.
CGCTAATCCAGTCGACAGCCATATTACTCTGGGCGCACACCAGCACCTGACTCTCGCGACGCAACGTCTCATAGATGGCCTCTACCAAAGTCGTTGTCTTGCCTGTTCCTGGAGGACCGTGCACGATAGCCACATCCTTGGCACGCAACACCTCGTTGACGGCATGCTGCTGAGTTTCGTTCAGATAGGAGAATCCCATATCTGGAAAGGAGAATGTCTCAGCCTTCTGGCGCGAATAAAAGAGGTCGCGCAGATAGGCCAGGCGACCTTTGGCCCGCATGGTGCGCTCCAAGGCATCGAACATCAGGCGATAGGAGGTCTCGTCGAAGAAGAGTTGCACGCCCAACTGACCGTCAGAAATCTGAAGGTCGGCAACAGAGAAACTATCTGGAATAGCAATCACCATACGGTCGCCGTCCACATAGCTCACCGTTCCTGTTGCAGCAAAGAATCGAATAGTCTTTTCCTGCTGAACGAAGAACTGCACAGGGCGTCCGAACTCAAAGTTGTGATCAGTGTCATCCTCACTCTGACGGAACACCTCTACGCAATACTGATTCAGCGAGTTAAAATATGATTTACCCACACGAAGGGGCATCCAGGCATCGCCACGCTTCACTCGACGCATCATGCCGAGCGCTTCTGTTTGCTGCTGAAAGGCCTTTTTCTCCTCGTCATACTCCATTTGCAGCAACATACGCTGTCGCTGGAGTTCCAATATGGGTGATGATGTCTCTGTGCTCATAGTGTCGTTAAAAAGGTGCTGGATAATGGAATGATCGTCGTTCGCCCGTCTCTGGGTCATCAAACGAGAGGGTCTCTGCATGCAGATATAGTCGGCCGGCCTTCTTTGTTCCATAGAGCGGATCACCCAGAATAGGGTTGTTGAGGCCTAAATGATGGGCACAATGCACTCGTAGTTGGTGGGTGCGACCTGTATGAGGTATCAGTTTGATGCGGCGATTACCCAAGGCTTGATATTCCGTCAAGGCAGACTTGCCATTTTCTGGATCTACTACCTGACGAGGACGGTCCAACAGGTCTGGGCGCAAGGGCAGGCTAATCTTACCACTTCCCTCAACATCGTTCTCCAGCAAAGCCGCATACTCCTTCTGAACCGTACGTTCCAAGAACTGTTTTTGCAAATGATGATAGGCATCTTGTGTGAGTGCCACCACCATCACGCCCGATGTATCCATATCAAGGCGATGCACCATGAAGACCTCAGGATACTGCGCCTTGAGGAAACTCTCTAAAGAGGGAGCCTCCGTCAATCCAGGTACAGACAACAGGCCTGCAGGTTTGTTGACGACAAGGAAAGTGGAGCCTTCTGCTATAACATCTATAGAATCTATAGAAACTATAGCATCTATAGAGCCTATAGGTGGTAGCATCCATTCCAGAATAGGCTTGCATTTTCCCCTACAGGCCGTATAGAACTGGTCATGATGGCGAATCTCCATCTTTGGCGAGCGTCCTTGCCAGAACTCAGCGATGCTGAGCGGACGTAAGTGATGCAGGTAGGCATATTGTAGCAACTTAGGGGCACAACACTCGCCTGAGCCTGATGGGGGCACACCCTGCGGCGTTGTCGAGAAGATGTCTGTCAGCGAGCGCGTCTGACCCTGTGCATTGAGCATCAAGAAATGATCAAAGAGCCAGCGTTGTAGGGCATCCGAACGATGTTTGCGTTCCTGTTTCAGTTGCAGTAATTCATCATCAAGTGGCTTCAGACGACTTTCTGCCTCAGCAACCTTCTCGTTCCAATGCTTCTTCATTCTTCGTAGTTCGGCCTTTTGGAACTGGCTCTCGCGAATCATCTCTTCTGTCTCGCCCTGTTCCGTACGCTCTTTATCACGATGAACCTTAGCCTCTTGCATCATGATTTTGTATGCTTCAATCTCTTTAGAAGCCTGTTCTTTCAGACGAAAAACCTCATCCTTAAGACTGATGTAACTAATTGATGTTTCTAAGGTGTTCACCTGATGGTTGATAGCCGTGATGCGAGCTTCTTCTTGCTTGAAATAACCTGTAGGTTGCAGATAGTCGAAGACGGCAGGCACAAACCAAGGCCAGTCTTCACGTCCACCAATCTGTCCGCTATAAGCAGTCAGAAAACCTAATTGTCCCTCTTCGTCTTCACACACCAGCACCCCAAACATTTTTCCTGCTTGTATTTCTTCGTGCCATTCAGGATGTTGTTTCAGATATTCACGCACCTCATTTGCCGCTTCTAAACAAAGCGGATGCGGTTCATAGCAGAACGGGTTATTCATCCGCTCTGGTCGTGGTGTCTGTGTATGTAGAAAATGAAACGGCATTTGGATGCAAAAGTACAAAACTTTTTCGAGATTACTTGCTCACATCAAAAAAAAAGCATACTTTTGCAAGGCAAACAGTAAGACAATCCAGACAAATAATGAACAATATTTCTGTAACGCTGAACGACCTGAGCATAGGCTATAGGAACAAACAAAACACCAGAGTGGTGGCTGAACACGTCACTGCCAATATCCAACGTGGCTGCCTTACCTGTCTTCTTGGTGAGAACGGTGTAGGAAAATCGACTCTTCTGAAGACGCTCTCAGCCTTTCTGCCAAAGCTTGGCGGCAGCATAAAGATTGAAGGACGGGAACTAGATGAATACAATGAAAACGAACTGGCCCGTACTATTGGCATCGTGCTGACGGAAAAGCCCAATGTTCAACAGATGAAAGTGATGGAACTGGTAGAGATGGGACGTGCGCCTTATACGGGATTCTGGGGACGGCTTCGCGATGAAGACCGCAAGGCATGTAACGAGGCAATCTCAATGATAGGTATCGATCATCTGAAAGACCGCTTGGTACAGACGCTAAGCGATGGCGAACGGCAGAAGGTGATGATAGCAAAGGCCTTAGCCCAACAGACGCCTATTATCTATCTGGATGAACCCACCGCTTTCCTTGACTATCCCAGTAAGGTAGATATGCTGTTGCTGTTGAGCCGTATCAGTTGTGAGGCACAGAAAACGGTCTTTCTGTCGACCCACGACTTAGAGCTGGCCTTACAGGTAGCTGATACCGTATGGCTGATGACTCACAAGGATGGCATTCAAATAGGTACGCCCCATGAATTGGCACAGCGTGGTGTGCTGAGTCAATTCATAGAACGTAGCAAAGAAATATCGTTTGATAAAGAAACTCTCAGCGTCCATGTTGGCCGCTGAGAGTTTTTCTTTAGAAAATGTCACGTATCAGAATGTCCCACACGGCAACGATATGGCAGATGCTACCCGCCAATACGCAGAAATGGAACACGGTATGCATGTATTTCGTCTTGTTAAACGAATAGAAGACGGCACCTGTGATATAGAAGACACCCTCAAGGACAATCCATACAAAAGCATTCACAGAAACGGTGTCAACCAATGGCTTAAAGGCAGCTAATACGCTGAGTCCCATTACTACAAAGCAAATTGTCTCAATATTCGAGTGATCTTTCAGTTTGATGAAGCTAATCAGTGTGCCTATGATGGCACAAGCCCATACAAAGGAGAAAAGCGTCCATCCCCAATAGCCCTCATTGCGAAGTGCCATCAGCGTGATAGGCGAATAACTACCAGCAATGTGCCAATAGATAGCGGCATGATCCCATTTGCGAAAACGCTCTCGCCAAGGATTCCGTAAGCGCAGGGCATGATAAATGGTAGATGCCAGATAGCTACCCAGCATGCCGAAGAGATATAGACCAACTCCTAAAGCAGCCCAGGTTCGGTCGCTATTTCCTAATAGTACGACGATAAAAAATGCGATACCTACAGCACCTGCCATTATAGCACCGCCTGCGTGACTCCATGAATTCCAAACTTCCTCCTTATGTGTGTATCTTATTGCCATGATTCTATTGTTCAGCCAAGATAAAATCCAGCTGGCGTTTCTCAATATTTGCACGAGCAACCTTGATTCGGATAGCATCGCCAAGTTGATACTTCTGATGATGTCGACGACCTACCAAACAGTAGTTGCGCTCATCGAACTCATAGTAGTCGCCATCGAGGTCGTGCATGCCTACGAGACCCTCACAATGGTTCTCATCAATCTCGCAGTAAATACCATACGACTGTACGCCACTGATGTGAGCATCGAACTCCAGTCCTACCTTATCCGCCATGAACTCCACCATCTTATATTTGATGCTGTCGCGCTCTGCATTCTGAGCAGTCTGCTCCATCTGACTGCAATGTTCGCACAGCTCCTCGTAATGATCCTGATTGGCACTACGTCCACCGTCTTGATAACGGGTGAGCAGTCGATGCACCATCGTATCCGGATAACGACGGATAGGTGAAGTGAAATGGGTATAGTAATCGAAAGCCAAGCCATAGTGACCGATGTTATGGGTCGAGTATTTAGCCTTCATCATAGCTCTTAGAGTCAGCGTCTCTACCAGTTTCTGCTCACGCTCGCCTTGCGCCTCTTCCATCAACTTATTCAGGTTCTTCGATATAGCACCCTTAGTGCCACTAGTCTTCACCTTATAGCCAAAGGGGGCTAAAGCCGTGCGCAGGCCTTCCAGTTTTTGCGGATCGGGCTGGTCGTGAATACGATAGACGAAAGTCTTGCCCTTGGTAGGCTTACCAGCATCTCCGGCTTTCCCGGACTTTCCGGAATGTCCAGCTTTCCCTATAAACTCTGCCACCGTGCGATTAGCCAGCAACATGAACTCCTCAATGAGTTGGGTGGCATCCGTTGACTTCTTAAAGTAGCAGCGTGTGGGTTTGCCGTCATCGTCGATATCAAAGTGCAACTCCTCACGATCAAACTTCACGGCACCGTTCTTAAAGCGGCGTTCGCGCAACTTCTTTGCCATCTTATCCAGAAGGCGTAACTCTTCTGCATAATCGCCTTCTTTTCCCTCGAGAATCTCTTGCACTTCTTCGTAGGCATAGCGACGATTACTCTTGATAACGGTATGAGCCAAGTGCCAGTCCTTGATATTTGCTTCTTCATCGAGCACAAAGATAACGCTATAGCACAGCTTCTCTTCATCAGGACGCAGAGAGCAGACAAAGTTGCAAAGACGCTCTGGCAACATAGGAATGGTTCGGTCAACCAAATAGACACTCGTGGCCCGTTCTTCCGCCTCTCTATCTATGATAGAACCCTCTGTAACATAATGACTTACGTCGGCAATATGTACTCCGACCTCCCAATACTTTTCTTTCTTACGGATAGAGAGTGCATCATCGAAGTCCTTCGCATCTTTAGGGTCAATGGTACAAGTGAAGACATCACGGAAGTCCTCACGACGGGCAATCTCCTCTTCAGATATCTCAGCGTTTATCTTCTGAGCAGCATCCTCTACCTTCTTCGGATATTTATAGGGCAGACCGTATTGGGCCAGAATGGCATGCATTTCTACGTTGTTCTCGCCTTGTTTTCCTAAGACATCGATGACCTCACCCACGATATTCTTCGATTCAGCCGAAGGCCACTGCGTGATTTTCACCACAGCCTTTTCGCCAGTCTTACCACCCTTCAGTTTCTTCTTGGGAATCAGGATATCATGCACAAAGAAGTTGCCTTCTGTATTCAGGAAAGCAAAGTCTTTTTCAACCTGTAAGATACCCACAGCCTGATCGTGCTTACGTTCCAGAATTTCTGTCACGATAGCCTCTTTAATATGGTTCTGACGACGCGCCATATAGGCCACCTTCACTCGGTCGCCATTCAGGGCAAACATCGAATTGCGTTCTGCCACAAAGACGGGCTTGCCACCGTCATCAGGCTGGAACGAGTTCTTTCCGTTAGCCTTACGGATGAATGTACCCTCCTGCACCTGTGTCTTCAGGTTCAGTTTATAAGCGCTGTCACCTACCTTAGACAAATAGTCATCCCATGCCATCTCTTCCATCACGTCGATAGCGAGCATCTTCACGGGATGTGTGTCAAATTTCAGCGCCTTGAATATCTGTTTAAAACTCAGAGTCTCACCAGGATGTGCCTGAAACAGAGCCTGCAAGGCGTCAGCCACATCACGTTTGTTAAGTCTCTTTCCTCCTCTTTTCTTTCCCATAATTTTAATGGTTTATATGAATAACGGTACAGAAACAAGACATTTTCGATTGTTCTGTGGGTGCAAAGATAACGAAAAAACTTTAAATCTGTGTTGATATGAAAAAAAATCGCAGTCATTTAAATCTTTTTCGGTATCTTTGCGTTTTATTCTATAGAAAGGCTTCTGAAAGAGGCGCAAAAAAAGTATCAAAGAAAAGGAAATAGAAGATGAACGAAGAAACAGAACAGTTGTTGAAAGAACTGGAGAGGATTGTTGTAGAGCGACAAGACTGGCTGTTTCGTTTCGCCTATATGCGCATTGGCGTCAGAGAGGATGCCGAGGATTTGATACAAGAGGTTCTGCTGAGGGTGTTCCGACGATTAAGGGAGAAGACACAAATAGACAGCGTAGAGCAATACCTGATTCTATCCATTAGCAATGCCTGCAAGGATTATTTTCGAAGGAAAACGCCCAAAGTGGTGATGCTCGACAAAGCCAAAGAGGTAGCGATTAGCGATGGTGACCGTCAGATTCATGAAGAATTCCTCAGAATAAACCGACTTCTTGAGACTTTGCCCACAGAACAACAGGAGATTGTACGACTGAAATGCTACGACGACCTGACGTTTAAGCAGATAGCCGAACTGCAAGACATCCCAGAGGCGACAGCAAAGTCGCGCTACCGTTACGCCATCCAGCACCTACAACAAATGATGAAAAAGAAAGGAAACGCCATATGAATGAATTTGAAGATATCGAGCAACTGCTCAAACCGCAATGCGAGTTTAAGGCATCTGATACCTTGAAGCAGGAGGTAATAGAAAAAGCTCGCCAAGAAATAAAGCCCCGTCGCATCGTCAAGATGTGGCCTTGGTTGGCTGCTGCCTGCGTGGCAGGCTTCATGCTACTGCTTTTTGCTCCGCCAGAGACGACTCAAAACGACGAAGCGCTTCAAGCCCAACAA
>CAZIKA010000128.1:0-6972 GCA_964539705.1 uncultured Prevotella sp.
TACGATGAGGTGAAGCGCCACTTCCAGGAACTGGTATTCAAAACCGTTATCCAGCGTAACGTCAAGTTGTCAGAGAGTCCTTCGCATGGTCTGCCCGTCATCCTCTATGACGCAGACTCTACAGGAAGTAAGAACCACCTGGCATTAGCCAAGGAAATTATCAGCAAAAATAGCAAATAGCTAAGCGCGGTAGCAAACTATTCACTATTCACTTAGAATTATCATGGCCGTAAGAAAGAAATTCGATAAAAGCGTACTAGGTAGAGGCTTGGATGAGATCAGTACCGGTCGCGGACTGGATGCGCTGATTGACACCAGCGAAGTAAAGACACAGGGCTCGTCAAACCTGAACGAGATTCCCATTGAGCAGATAGAGCCTAATCCAGACCAGCCCCGTAGAGAGTTCGACGAGACAGCTATGCAGGAACTGGCTAACAGCATCCAGACGATGGGTATCATCGCACCCATCACCCTGCGTCAGGTCAGCGAAAACCGCTACCAGATTATTGCTGGTGAACGCCGTTGGCGTGCTTCGCAGCGTGCCGGTCTGACGAGCATACCTGCCTATATTCGCACAGCCAACGATGAGAGTGTCATGGAACTGGCGCTCGTGGAGAACATACAGCGTGAAGATCTGAATGCCATTGAGATCGCACTGGCCTATGAACACTTGGCAGAAGCCAGTGGCATGACGCAGGAAAGAATCTCTGAGCGTGTAGGAAAAAGCCGTACAGCGGTGACCAACTATATGCGATTGCTGAAACTGCCCGCACAGATACAGATGGCACTAAAGAACCGAGAGATTGATATGGGACATGCACGTGCATTGCTTGCCATCGATTCGCCCTCTATGCAGCTAAAACTCTTCAAGGAAGTGCAGAAGAATCAGTATTCTGTACGCAAGGTCGAAGAAATGGTACAGGCTCTAAAGAGTGGTGAAGACGTTAAGACTGCAAACAATCGCATTGCAACAAAAACGCCACTCTCTGCCGATTTAAATGAGCGCAAGAACCGTCTGTCTGAAATCTTCAACGCAAAAGTGCAACTGACCTGTTCTCCTAAAGGAAGTGGCAAAATCAGCATCGCCTTTGCTAATGAAGAGGAGATGAAGCGTATTATCAGCCTCTTGGAAAAATAAGCTATAGATGAATATACAAAAGGTATATAAAAGGTTGTCCGAGGTAGGAAAGATTATTCTTTTCCACCTCATTGCCTTTTTACCTATATCTGTCTCAGCACAAGAGGAAGTCCCCGACTCTATCATCATGGCAATCGACTCGATGTATAACGCTATGCCGACAGACACTGTCGTGATGCGTGATACGATAGCACAAGCCACACTGACATTCGTCAAAGACGAAAAGCCACTGAAGATGGAACGCGACTGGAGTACGTGGCGACCCAACCCACAGCGAGCACTCTGGCTAGCACTCGTCATTCCTGGTGGCGGACAGATTTACAACCGCAAATATTGGAAACTGCCTATCGTCTATGGAGGTTTCGTAGGATGTATCTATGCCATGATGTGGAATAACATGATGTACAAGGACTATTCACAAGCCTATCTCGACATCATGGACGATGACCCAGGTACCGCCAGCTATAATAAGTTTCTCCATTTAGGCCGACAGATTACGCCAGCCAATGAAGAGCGATATAAGCAGATCTTCAAAAGTAGAAAAGACAAATACCGCCGTTGGCGCGACCTGAGTTTTTTCTGCATGATTGGCATCTATGCCGTATCTGTCATCGACGCATATGTCGACGCCGAGCTCTCATCATTTGATATCTCAAAAGATTTGAGTCTGAAGGTACGCCCAACAGTCATCAACAACAAATCATCCATGAACCCGCTGTATGCATCCTCACTGGGTGTAAACTGTAGTATTAACTTTTAGAAGCAATGAAGAAATTCCTGATCATAGTATCACTACTCAGCATCACCATCAATCACTCGTGGGCACAGAGCGAAGATGAAGACATTGACTTCCCAGAAGCTATGACCTATAGCATTGATAGTCTTTTGGGGCAGTATATGTCGAAGACTTTTCTGACTATTGACAACGATTGTCAGATGAAGAATGAGAATCCTACTTTCGACACACAAGTCTACATCGAACGTTTGCACCGTATGCCCACCATTATGGAGATGCCTCACAATGAAATTGTACAGGAGTGCATTGACCGATATACAGGACGGTTGCGCCGTTCTATCAGCTATATGCTGGGAGCATCCAATTTCTATATGCCCGTATTTGAAGAGGCGCTCGACCTCTATCAGTTACCACTTGAGTTAAAGTATCTGCCCATTATCGAGTCGGCACTCAATCCTACGGTGACATCGCGTGCTGGTGCCACTGGACTTTGGCAGTTTATGCTGACTACAGGTAAGGCTTACGGTTTGAATGTTAACAGTTTAGTTGACGAACGCCGTGACCCCGTCAAGTCTTCATACGCTGCAGCACGCTACCTGCGTGATTTGTACAACATTTTTGGAGACTGGAATCTGGTGATTGCTGCCTATAACTGCGGCCCAGAGAACATCAACAAAGCCATACGTCGGGCTGGTGGAGAACGCGACTATTGGAAGATTTATCCCTATCTGCCCAAGGAGACACGAGGCTATGTGCCTGCCTTCATTGCCGCAAACTATGCCATGACCTATTACTGTGAGCATAACATCTGCCCCATGGAGAGCAAATTGCCCACAAAGACCGACACCGTCATGGTGGATCGCAATGTAAACTTCAGTCAGCTTGTAGATGTTTGCGGGTTCGACATCAATATGCTTAGAGCCTTAAACCCTGCCTACAAACGGGATATCGTACCTGGTGCCACCAGTCCGTCACCCATTCGCCTACCAATCAGCGATGTGGCAACGTTCATTGACCGTCAGGACTCCGTCTTCGCAGCAACACCTACAACAGCAAAGCGTACGGTAGTTGAGGTCGATGACCGAATAGTTAAAAAGGAACAGCGTACCACAAACAACAAGAAAAAGGGAGCTCAATACCACAAGGTGCGCTCTGGCGACAACCTAGGCAGCATAGCACGTAAATATGGCACAACAGTCAATAAGTTAAAGAAGCTCAATGGCCTACATAGTACAAACATACGTGCCGGACAACAACTGAAAGTGCGCTAACGCTATACATTATTATATATAAGGAGGAAATAAAGGAGGATGCTTATGACAGATGAAGAGAAGAAATTGATGGAGCAAGAAGCTGCTGATGACAAAATGATCAACGAGGCTTACGAGAAGCTGATTAATGACTATCAGAACTCACGTCATCGCCAAAAAGTCGACCTGATAGCTAAAGCATTCAATTTTGCCCGTCAGGCACATAAAGGTGTCAGACGACTATCTGGCGAGCCCTATATCATGCACCCTATCGCAGTAGCACAGATTGCCTGCTCTGAGATAGGACTTGGCTCTACCAGTATTTGCTCTGCCCTGCTTCATGACGTCGTGGAGGATACGGACTATACCGTAGAGGATATTGCAAATATGTTCGGTCCAAAGATTGCACAAATCGTTGACGGACTGACAAAGATTAGTGGTGGTATCTTCGGTGAACAGGCATCTGCACAGGCTGAGAACTTCAAGAAACTGCTGCTCACCATGAGTGAGGATATCCGTGTGATTCTCATCAAGATTGCTGACCGTCTGCACAATATGCGAACACTCGATTCACAACCAGCCAACAAGCAATATAAGATTGCGGGAGAGACACTCTATCTATATGCGCCCTTAGCCCACCGTTTAGGACTCTATAAGATTAAGTCGGAGCTGGAAAACCTGAGTTTCAAGTTTGAACATCCTGAAGAATATGCCTTCATTGAGCGGAAACTAGAAGAGACACGTTTGTCACGCCACCAGTCATTTGATGAGTTCACTCAACCTATCGAAGCTGCCCTCCAAAAAATGGGACTTCAGTATGAGATCAAGGAACGCGTGAAGACGCCCTACTCTATCTGGAGTAAGATGCAGAAGAAGCATGTGACCTTCGATGAGATATACGACATCTTAGCCGTACGCATCATCTTTACACCAAAGGTACGCGATGAAGAAATCAATGAATGTTGGAACATCTATGTGGCACTGACCAAAATCTACAAGAAGAATCCCGATCGCATACGTGACTGGCTCAACCAGCCGAAAGCTAATGGCTATCAGGCTTTGCACGTCACGCTGATGTCGAAACAAGGTCACTGGATTGAAGTACAGATCCGTTCGGATCGCATGAACGAGGTGGCAGAACAGGGACTGGCAGCCCACTGGAAATATAAGGAAGGAGTCAGTGAAGATGATCTGATTACCGAAGACGAGACCGAACTAAACGAATGGCTTCGCACCATCAAAGAGATTCTGGATGACCCCCAGCCAGATGCGATGGACTTCCTTGATGCTATCAAGTTGAATCTCTTTGCCAGCGAGATATTCGTATTTACGCCAAAAGGAGAGATTAAGACGATGCCTGCCGACTGCACTGTACTCGACTTCGCCTTCTCTATCCATACCTTCCTTGGTTCTCACTGTATTGGAGCTAAGGTGAACCACAAATTGGTACCTCTAAGTCATCGCTTGGCAAGTGGTGATCAGGTAGAAATCCTGACATCAAAATCTCACCACGTACAGCCATCATGGATCAACTTTGTCACAACGGCT
The DNA here is from genome assembly GCA_964539705.1 of uncultured Prevotella sp. Classification (GTDB taxonomy): domain Bacteria; phylum Bacteroidota; class Bacteroidia; order Bacteroidales; family Bacteroidaceae; genus Prevotella. Next base: position 4,673 of record CAZIKA010000128.1, read on the forward strand.
AAGGCTAAAGCTAAGATTCAGGCTATCCTGCGCCGTTCCAGCAGAGAGATACAGAAGAAAGGTGAAGACCGTTTGGAGGAATGGCTATCGAAAAACAATTTTGAGTCCACTCCAGCCGTTATCGACCGCCTGTGTAACTTCCATGATGTTCATCGCCGTGAGGAATTATTCCAAGGCATTGGCGAAAACACCATCTTGCTTGGCGAGAAGGATATTGACGAGTTGAAAGGCAAAAACAAGAAAAAGCCAGAAAACACTGGTGGCGGTTGGCGTAAATACGTTCCTTTTGTTAAGGCTAAGAAGGAAGAAGAGAAACAAGAGGAGAAACCAGAGCTGTTCATCGTTCCCGAGAAGTTCAATCGGAAAAAGCCTATTTACATCAACGAGGAGAACATCCATCAATATATCTTCCCAGACTGCTGTCACCCTATCCCAGGCGATGACACATTAGGCTATATCGATAACCGCAACCGAATAGAAATACACAAACGTACCTGTCCCATTGCCAACAAGTTGAAAGCCAGCTATGGTAACCGTATACTTGATGTAAAATGGGACATGCATAAGAAGATGTTCTTCGATGCCACGATACGTTTGGGAGGTATTGACCGCCGAGGATTGGTCAACGAGGTAACAACGGTAATATCCAACCAGATGAATGTTGATATCCGTAAACTGACGTTCACCACGGAAGACGGCATCTTCGACGGCATTATCGACCTGCGTGTTCACGACCGCGATGATGTGGCTGAAATCGTAGAACACCTGAAAGAGGTCGATGACCTGAAAGAAATATCACAAATCATGTAAAAAAACAAAAATGAGGAAACTACTGCTAACTACTATCTGCACGCTATTTGTGGGCATTATATATGCTGCCTCGCCCTACGATAATCCTGACACCATCGTGGTGGCACGCGACGGCACAGGTCAGTTTCGTACCGTCACAGATGCTATAGAGGTCTGTCGTGCCTTCATGGATTATCATAAGGTTATCTATATCAAAAAGGGTACCTATAAAGAGAAGCTTATCATCCCCCAGTGGGTGCAGAATATTGAGCTCTGTGGCGAGAGTCGCGATGAGACCATCATCACTTATGATGATCACGCAAACATCAATCACATGGGCACCTTCCGGACCTACACTTTAAGGGTCGATGCCAACAATATTACATTCAAGAACCTCACCATTGAGAACAACGCCGCCAAACTAGGACAGGCTGTGGCACTTCACACACAAGGCGACCGTCTGACCTTCGTCAACTGTCGTTTCTTAGGCAATCAGGATACCATCTACACAGGGATGGAAGGCACACGACTATATTTCGATCATTGCTATATCGAGGGAACTACCGACTTTATCTTCGGTCCGTCAACGGCATGGTTCGAGCAGTGTACCATTCATTGCAAGGCAAATAGCTACATCACCGCCGCCTCAACACCACAGTATATTCCATACGGTTATATCTTCAACCAATGTCATATCACTGTTGGCGATAATGTGAGTAAGGTTTATCTTGGACGTCCTTGGCGCGATTATGGCTATACGCTCTTCATGCATTGCAAACTACCGAAACAGATTCGTCCAGAGGGATGGCATCACTGGCAGAAAGAACGTGAACAAACCGCCCGTTATCTGGAATATGAGAACACCGGCGAAGGTGCCGATATCAGCAAACGTGTCATTTGGAGCCGACAACTGACTAAAAAAGAAGCGAAAGACATAACACTCGAAAAGGTTTTCTCTAGAGAAGATAAATGGCGCCCATAAAATAGGCGCCATTATTTTTCTTGCGTTATTACGTTATAACGTCATTCCGTTATAACGCCAATTCACTGCAGTCCATCCATTTGCTTCTTCAATGCCTGCAAATCATCACGAACAGCCATCAGACGAGTAATGGCTTCGGCCTTACGGTCTGCTCCGTCACGGTTTGAGTTAATGATTTTCTTGGCAGCAGCCAACTTGAAACCACGTACCTTTACCAGGTTGTGAATCAACTTGATTTGCTCAATATCTTTCTCAGTATATTGACGTACCTTATTGGGACCTGCCGTCTTCGGTTTCAGATAAGGGAACTCCGTTTCCCAAAAACGCAAAGTACTCTCGTTAAGGTCAAACATCTCTGCTACTTCCTTGATGGAGTAGTAGAGTTTCAAGTTCTTGTTTAAGTTCAGTGCCATAGTCTTATTCTTTTCGCTGCAAAGATACAAAAATATTCGTAATTCATCATCGAATATTCGCAATTATTTTGTAATTTTGCACGCAAAATTGAAAATAACAACTGATTGATAATGAC
>CAZIKA010000129.1:0-6710 GCA_964539705.1 uncultured Prevotella sp.
ACGTCAGCATTCTGAGCAATCTTGAATGCTGCCACTGTTGCGACGCCACCGGCGCCAATCATTAATACTCTTGACATATATTTTTTTATTTATTGTTCAGGATATTGACGTCAACACGGTTGAATGGGAACATGAATCCGCGCTCCTTCAACATCTGATAGACGGTCTCGTTGAGATTGAAATAAACAGCCCAGTAGTCGGCACCCTTACACCATGAACGGGTGATAACCGTAACACCGCTATCTCCTAAGTTCAATAGGCCAATCCACGGTTCAGCTACAATAGGCGAATCGTCAACAGGGCCTTGGATAACCTGTGGGTGATTCTTCAGGATGTCGAGGATGGCAGCCTTTACTTCATCGTAATCGGCACCGTATTCAAACTGGAACTCCAAGTCTACACGACGATAGAGCTCCTTTGAAGAATTTTTCATCGTGCCGCTGCTCAATGCACCGTTGGGGATGAGGATAATCTGAGCATCGCCTGTGCGGATGATGGTATTGAAGATCTGAATCTCTTTTACTACGCCAGCATAGCCTTGTGCTTCAATGAAGTCGCCCACCTTGAACGGACGGAACAACAGAATCATCACACCACCGGCAAAATTCTGAAGCGTGCCACTCAAAGCCATACCTACTGCCACACCAGCAGAAGCAAACAGGGCGATGAACGAAGAGGTCTCGATGCCCAAAATGCCTACGATGATGATAATCAACACAAACCAGCACACTACGTTGATGATGCTGCATAGGAATGTGTAGAGGGTTGTGTCCACCTTACTCTTTTCCAGCATCTTGGTGAACAGCTTGATAATCAGCTTAATGAGGTAGCGACCAATGAAATAGACAATGGCTGCTACTATCAGGTTCTTACAAAAGGTGAGTCCCCACTGCCATAACTGCTCGTAGGGTACTGCTGCGAAAATTCTGTCTAAGATTGTCATAGTTATTGTTTGTTGTTTATTGTTTATTATTTAGTTCTTCACCTCTGATTCCCAACGCTGCCATCAGAGAGTAGCCTAGTATCTCCTGACGGAAATTGCCTCCTGGCATAGGCTGCATGGCAAACACGGTGATACGCTTTTCATCATCTGCCTTACGGAGTATCTCGCGTACATTATTATATAGTGACTCATCAGGTATCACCATCACTCGCTTCACATCTGTTTGCTGTACCACAGTTTGAAGTGTATCCAAAAAGAGCTCGTCCTTGCTGACAAAACCCTCACCACTGGGGGTGCAGAAACTGAACTCACCCAGATTGCCCTTGAAGGCCTTACCTTCCAACTCCTCGGTAAACTGACTGGGCACGAAGTTCTTCATCTCAGTCTGCTGTTTGTCGTGTGTCAGTATCACTGTCGTTTGATGGTCGCCCTCGCGTAGTCCACCATCTAATGCCACACATTCCACCCATCGGGCTATATCAGCTTGCGGAATTCGTCTCTCTAACATCCGCTCGAAGTTTACTATCAAATCGAATGCAACTTTGTCTGCAAAGGCTGCATCGGCTAAAATTACGTTCTCACTCATCGTCTGCAAAGGTACTAAATGGTGAGAAATTATGCAAATCTTTTGATGCTATTTTATCTTAATTTTTTGCGATTGACATAAATCAATTGATAAATCATAAATCGGGGTTAAAAAATCAAAATATTGTGTTGGATACATGAAAATAGGTATACCTTTGCAGGCAGAAAGAAATCAATAGATTATGAAGAGTATTTTAGACGGACGTACTGCCTTGAAGGCAGAGATAGAGAAGATTGCTGAGGTAGCAGGCTATCTGTGGCAAAACGGATGGGCTGAGCGCAATGGTGGTAATATCACGGTGAATATCACGGAGTATGTGGATGACGAGATTCGCAGCATGGCTCCCATCAGTGATGTGAAGCAGATTGGCGTGACGCTTCCCGCTCTGAAAGGCTGTTATTTCTACTGCAAGGGTACTGGTAAGCGTATGCGCGACTTGGCTCGCTGGCCTATGGACAACGGTTCGGTAATTCGTATCCTTGACGACTGCGCATCGTATGTGATTATTGCTGATAATGCTGTGATGCCTACGAGTGAACTGCCCAGCCATCTCACCGTTCACGCCCGTCAGATAGAGACCAACTCTGGTTATAAGGCTACTGTTCACACACATCCTATTGAGTTGGTTGCCATGAGTCATAACCGTGCCTTCTTGGGTAAGGATGTGCTGACAAAGATTTTATGGAGTATGATTCCTGAGACGAAGGCTTTCTGTCCGCTGGGACTAGGCATTGTGCCTTATACTCTGCCTGGCTCAAACGAGTTGGCTGATGCTACATTGAAAGAGTTGGAGGAATACGATGTGGTGATGTGGGAGAAACATGGCGTCTTTGCAAAAGGTACAGACGTGATGGATGCTTTCGATCAGATTGATGTGCTCTCGAAGAGTGCAAAGATTTACATCAACTCCAAGTGTATGGGATTTGAGCCCGAAGGTATGAGTGATGAGCAGATGAAGGAAATGACTAAGGCATTTAATCTGCCGAGATAAGATCTACTGTATACTGCTGAATTAAAAAACAACTACTGACTACATATATATAAAATTAATGAAACGAAAAGTCCCGGTGTTGTGAAACACTGGGACTTTTGTTTGTATGCAGTAACTAATTACTCACCATATACGCGTGTGGTGTGCTCGTGCCAAAGACCCATGAACACGCTCTTGTCGATATACTCAACCTGAGTAACCTTAGAGATACCACCATTCTCAGCAGCCTTCTTGATGTTATTGTTCTCACCCTGTGAGCTCCAGAGGCCGAGGATTACAGTAGACTTAGCTTCGCCAACCTTAGGACCAATAGCACCCTTATCAGAAAGGGCTGCGCCACTGTTGAATGTGATACAGCTGCTCAACATGCAAGCTGTGAATACTGCAGATGCAGCAAGTGTTAATATTTTCTTCATAGTTTTTGTTTTTTAAGTGATTGATAAAAAATAGGTGTAAATAAATTTACTCTTCTCCAAATGCAATGACTACACGGTTGTCGTCGTTGTTAGCAAACGGTTGTTCTGTGTCGCCCTTCACGTCAATCTTCAGACGATCAGCTGCAATACCCTTCTCCGTAAGGGCTTTCTTAACAGTATTGACACGTTCCTTAGCGTAACGTTTGTTGACTTCAGGTGTGCCCGTCTGCTTGTCTGCATAGCCAGTCAGCAGAATGCTAGCCTTCGGATGCTCGTTAGCCCACTTCACAATCTCGTCAATCTTGGCAGCCTGATCAGCCTTGATATCTGTCTTAGCCAAGTCGAAGAAGATGTTTTGGGTAATCTTCACGGGCTGTGTCAATACAGGCTGAGGCTCTGGAGTAGGCTCGGGCTTTGGCTCGGGTTTGGGTTCAGGTTCCACTACCTGTTTGGTGTTCTCGGTATTCTCCATAACCTCTGGCTCCTCATCAATGTAGACAGGCTCTTCTTTCTTCACCTTCTTATGACCGAACTTGAAGGTCAGGCCAGCCATAGCATAAGGCCACCATTTATTGTTATCGATATCGACATCATTCTTCTGACGAATATAATTGGTTCCTGCCTCCAAATTGAAGCCCCAGTGTTTTGAGAGGTTGAATTCAAGCATACCACCTACTTTCCAGGCTGTATTCCAGCGTTTGCTACCATCGGAGGTTGAACGGGCATAATTGTCAACCCAAGCATGGGGAACTGCCAGTTCGAAGGGTACGCCAGCAATAGCTATCAGATTAACGGTGTTCTTCTGATGGGGGAAGAATACGTTCGACAAGTTGAACATCATGTCGAGGTCAATATTTCCAATCTTGCTCTTCCATTTGCTGCCATCCGCAAGTTCAGCATCCCACATGCTACCATTTGCTTGCAAACGCATTCCTAATACGCTGGTGAAGTTGTAACCCAGAGAAACGGCTGCCATAGGATTCCATTTACGGTCGATACCCTGACCATTATAGGCTCTCATAGCACCTCCCTGAAGGCTGATGAAAGCGTGGGGATAGTCTTTTGCCTCTTGTGCACTAACATTGATAGCAAACAAAAAAGCCACCATTGAAAGTAAGATTCTGTACTTCATGAGTAATATTTGTATTGATTAAGTTTCGTTAACTAGGCGCAAAGATAATGCGTTTTTTCGAGAAAAGCAAATCTTTTGCCCGAAAAAACGCATTAACAACAGAAAATATCTAGTGATTGGCTTAAATATCCTCTCCGTAGCGCTCCTTTGTGATTTGCGCTAACGACTTACCACGGGTATTTGGCATACCAATAAGACCAACGATAAGTGCGATGGCCAAGAGGGCTACCATACAATAGGCAGCAAGGGTGAATCCCTCACCGTTTTCACCATAGATAAAGGTGAAGACAAGTCCCCAGACAGCTGACAGACCGCGTACGATGAAGAACATCAGACCCTGGGCGCCAGCACGGAACTTGGCAGGGAAGAGCTCGGAGCCCCAGAGGGCGTAGAACACCTGTACGGAACTACCGTTGTTGATACCCCAAAGGATAGTAAAGATCCAGATACCTGTGATGCTGGTGATGCTGCCACCGATGACGAGTATCCATGCAGTCAGTGCTGCTGCCAATCCAAAGACGTAGAACAGGCGATGAGCCACCTTGTCGACAAAGAACGAGATGATGAATGTGGTGACAACAACGAATACCCAGCTCACGCAACTCAACATGTTGGCTGTCTCGTTACTCAGACCACCAGCCGTCTCGTAGACATGGGGCATGAAGAAGCCCATGACGGAGGCAACAAGGTTCCATGTTAGGTAGATGCAAGCCAAGAAAGCTACGGTCTTGATCGCTATGCGGTTTGTAAACAACAGTTTGATATTGTCAACGATGCTGCTCTTGTCCTCTGCCTGCTTGGATGTAAATTCTGCACTCTCGTCAAGTTGGCGCTGTAGCGTCCAAGCTACGAGAGCCACAACAAACAGTGTGAAGAATACTACACGTGAAGAGAATACCTCAACAGCAGTGTTTGCTGCATCGGTTCCTATGACGGCATGAGCCAGAGATACAACGGGGCCGTTAAGCAGACCGCCTGGTGCGAGTAACATTCCGAAGAAGAGAATGAACATAGGTCCCAGCCCCCACGACATTTGTGAGATACAGATGTTGCGTCCTCGGTTATTGACCTCGGATGACTCTGAGATATATGTCCATGAGGCAGGAACACCAATACCTACTGAGATGCCTGTTACGAGGAATCCAGCGAGCAGCATGGGGTAGCTGACGGAGAGCATGACGATGAGTACGCCTAGCATATAAACCAACAAGTTATATGTAAAGATGAACTTACGTCCAAACTTGTCTGCCAGGAACCCACCAATGATGGCACCGATGGCAGCACCCATCGCATTTGCGCTGAGAGCGTTGAGCCATCCGAGATGCATCTCTGATAGCCCAAGGTAGTTCTGCCATAGTGTAATGCCACTGGAGCCAGCGACGATGGCGCCTGCATCGAGGTAGTTGTTGAGCGACACTGCAATGGTCGACTTCAAAGAACTGGATTTTGCCATTGGTTTATCTCTTTGAGGTTACGTCCTTCTCGTATTGCTGGATGCAGGCAATATATTCCTCACCTACGGGTACGTTGTTCTTCAGGTTGAAGTAGTCGAACACGGCACCAAATGGCAGCGACTTGGCTTCTTCCATCAGGGCGAGACGCTCAAACAACTGACCGTTGTCCTCGTACTCGCGAAGCTTAGCTTTCGGCTCCAACAGGGCCTGAAGAATGCATTTTTGGGTCGCGCGTGTACCTATAATATATGCACCGATACGGTTGATAGAAGCATCGAAATAGTCGAGACCAACGTGAGCACGATCCAAGGCATCGCTACGAACGAGTTCCTTGAAGAGGTCAAGGGTCTGGTCGTTCATGATGGTCACATGGTCAGAGTCCCAACGAACGGGGCGAGAAACGTGGAGCATCAGCTCTGGTACATACATCAGCAGGGTAGAGACGAAGTCAGAGACATTCTCTGTCTGTTCGTAGTGGCCTGTATCAATGGTGTACATCTGTTTACGGGTAGCACAGTATGCAGTGTAGAAATCATGCGATCCTACGGTGTAGCTCTCCAAGCCGATGCCAAACAGCTTAGCCTCAAAGCAGTTCTTTACGCCATCGAGCTTCTCCTCCATAATCTCATCGAGAGATGCTGCGAGAATCTCACGATATTTCTTGCGCTGTACGGGCATATCCTTCGAACCATCGTGTACCCAGATGTTCATGATACAAGGATCGTTCTGTGCCTTACCCATTGCATCAGCGATGCGGCGGCAACGCTTGGTATGCTCAATCCAAAAGTCGCGGATAGCCTTGTCGGGGTTTGACAGCGTCAGGCTGCCACTCTTGGGGTGTGAGAAGGAAGATGAGTTGAAGTCGAGCTTCATATTGTTCTCCTTGGCCCACTGAATCCAGCTCTCAAAATGTTTTACTTCTACCTGGTCACGGTCAACAAACGTATTACCGAAATCACCATAAATCTCGTGGAGATTTAGACGATGGTTACCTGCAACAAGAGTTTTGACGAATTCGATATCTTGACGCACCTCGTCGATGTTACGTGCACGACCAGGGTAGTTGCCGGTGGTCTGGATGCCGCCAGAGAGAGCGTCGTTGCGCTCGAAACCAACCACGTCGTCGGTCTGCCAGCAGTGCAGTGAGATCTGCTGTTTCTGGAGCTGGTCAAGTACTGCGTCGGTATC
>CAZIKA010000130.1:0-1918 GCA_964539705.1 uncultured Prevotella sp.
TATTTGATTATAAATCATTTACCAACAATTTTAGTGCTTCAACACTTAACATAGGGGTTAACATAGACTTAACATAGACTTAACATGAAGCTTAACACTTAAAAACTGCAACAATAATAAGATGAAGTCTTATCCCGAATCATGTCGTTCATGCAAAAAGAGCCATAGCAAATAGCCTATTTACACGAAATTCATTGAATAATTTGGCATATCGGAAAAATTGATGTACCTTTGCAGGTTGAAACGAAACAAAACAAACAAATGAACTACTTTATGCTAAAAAAAACTATTCTGGCTCTGACAGCCCTGATGCCTGTGGCAGTATCCGCACAGACATTTGACTTTGACATGACAAAAAAACAGCCCGTGTATAGTGATGCACAGGGCTACGGATACGATGTACTGCCCGCTCCTGACAGTAAGAAACCTACGGAGCCTTTCTATTTCAGCGTGAAGGTGCCCGATGGCAACTATCTGGTGAAAGTGGTGCTGGGCGGCAAGAAGAATTCGAACACCACGGTGCGTGCAGAAGGCCGACGACTGATGATGGACAATATCACCACGAAGAAAGCCAAAGACACGCAGGAAGTGAGTTTCGTGGTCAACAAACGTTCGACTCAGATTGACGAGCAGAAGCGTGTAAAGATCAAGGATCGCGAGAAGGATTATCTGGCTTGGGACGACCGTTTGACGCTGGAGTTCAACGGTGATATGCCAGCTGTGAAGAGTCTTCATATAGAGCGAGTTGACGTACCTACCATCTACCTTTGCGGTAACTCCACCGTAGTGGATCAGAACAACGAGCCTTGGGCTTCGTGGGGACAGATGATCACACGCTGGTTCGGCCCTGAGGTGGCTATCAGCAACCATGCGGAGAGCGGACTGACAGCTCGCACCTTCATCGGCTCGTTTCGTTTGGACAAGATTCTGACCACTCTGAAGAAAGGCGATTACGTCTTCGTGGAGTTCGGACATAATGACGAGAAGGAGAAACGTCCTGGCGATGGTGCCTGGTATCACTACCAGTACCAATTGAAGATATTCATTGATCAGGTGCGTGCGAAAGGCGCAGAGATCGTGTTCTGCACACCTACGCAGCGACGTGCCTTCAACGACGACAAGAAGACCATACGGAATACGCACGGCGACTTCCCCGCTGCGATGAAGATGGTAGCTGAGAAAGAGAACGTGCCTCTGATAGACCTCAATGCTTCGACGAAGATATTCTTCGAGGCACTGGGATACGAGGACTCAAAGCGCGCGCTGGTGCACTATCCGGCAGAGATGTACGGACGCAAGTTGGAAGACAACACCCACTTCAACCCCTATGGTGCCTATGAGGTAGCCAAGTGTGTGGTGATGGGAATGAAGCAGTTGAATCTGCCTATCGTGAAATACCTACGCGCTGACTGGCAGGACTTTAACCCTGCACAGCCCGATGACTGGAAGACATTCAAATGGGCGCCTTCGCGTATAGTAGAAAATGTAAAACCTGACGGAAATTAAGCGGGCAGAGCCCTAAATGAGAAATGAAAAAGATTATTTCATCCATAGTTTTGGCTACCCTCGCATTAGGAGTAAATGCGCAGTCGTGGCCTACCGTCACACCAGAAGCCAAACCTGGCACGCGCTGGTGGTGGCTGGGCTCTGCCGTCGACGAAGAAAACCTGGAATGGAACCTTACGGAATACGGGAAACACGGCATCGGAGCCGTTGAGATAACTCCACTCTACGGCGTGCAGGGCAATCAGCAGAACAACATCCCTTATCTCTCTGACAAATGGTTTACGATGCTGCGTCATACGATGAGCCAGGCAGAGCGCAACGGCATTGAGGTGGATATGGCTACGGGTACGGGCTGGCCGTTCGGTGGGCCTTGGGTGCCGTTGGAAGAGAGCGCCTCGAAGATGCTGTTCGT
>CAZIKA010000130.1:2018-6700 GCA_964539705.1 uncultured Prevotella sp.
TGTGCTGGCGTGAACCATATGTTCTTCCACGGAACCTGCTATTCCCCAAAGGATGACGAGTGGCCAGGATGGAAGTTCTATGCCTCTATCGACATGAGTCCCACAAATAGCATCTGGCGCGATGCTCCCTACTTCATGGATTATGTCACCCGTTGTCAGAGTTTCCTGCAGATGGGTCAGCCCGATAACGATTTCCTTGTCTATCTGCCCGTGCGCGATATGTGGCAGAAGAATACAGGTAAGTTGCTGATGCAGTTCTCAATCCATGCGATGGGAAAACTGGCGCCAGAATTTATCAAGAGTATTCTGGCGATAGATCGTGCCGGCTACGACTGCGACTATATCAGCGACCAGCTATTAGCAAAAGTAAGACTGAAAGACGGACGACTCATCACTCAAGGCGGTACCAGCTACAAAGCCATCATCATCCCTACAGGAACTACCCTTACCCCAGAGTTGAAGAAGCAACTGGAGCGCCTGTCGCCATACGTCATCTATGGTGAAGACACCCAGAAGATGGCTCAGTTTGCGAAAGCAGAGCCCATGAAGACGAAAGGACATCTGAAGGCTATCCGTCGTAAGAACGCTAACGGCTACCACTACTTCATAGCCAACCTGACACCGAATGACGTCAACCAGCACCTGAAGCTGGCAGTTCCGTTCAAAGGAGCTGCCTGGTTCAACCCCTTGAATGGCGAGCTCCGTGCAGCCTCTTTCGATGCCAACGGTATCGATGTCAACCTGCGTAGCGGAGAATCCATGATTCTACAGACCTTCGACGAGGCTTTGCCTCTAAATGATAAATTAAAAATGATAAATGATAAAAAGTGCGACACGATTGCCGTCAACGGTCCTTGGACACTATCGTTTATCAACGAAGCACCAGAAGTAGGCAAGACCTACAAACTGGAAAAGTTGCAGACGTGGGAAACGCTTGACGATCAGACGGCTGTCACAATGGGTACAGGCATCTACACCACGCATCTTAAACTCAAGAAGAGCGACTTTGCCGATGCTCAGGCTTGGAGAATCTGCTTAGGCGATGTACGCGAATCGGCTCGCGTCTACGTCAACGGTATCATGATAGGATGTGCCTGGTCTGTACCTTTCGAGCTCGACCTGAAAGATGCGCTCCATATTGGTGATAACGAGATTCGCATCGAGGTAACCAATCTGCCTGCCAACCGTATTCGCGATTTGGATCGTAAAGGCGTGAAATGGAGGAAGATGGAGGAAATCAACGTAGTTGATATCAATTACAAGAAAACATTATATGACCAGTGGCAACTGATGCCAAGTGGTCTCAATTCTAACGTATCAATAATCAAATTATAACTAAAACTAATATGTCAGTAGAAGAAAGAACGCAACACACGCATCATCATCATGAGCACCATGAGCATCATCATCATCACCATCATGAAGATGACGCCTCACGCTTTAAACGCGAGTCATTAACGTCCATGCGAAGGAAGAAGTTGTTTGCAAAATGGCTCTTCCGAGCACTTTGGATTATCGCTGGTATTTTAGCGATTGCAGTAGTAGTGGTGTACTCTCTCTAACCTATCGGATATAAAACGTATCCGTAAGTTGTCTATACCACTCGGAACGTTGACCAGGGGCATCCTCTATAACGCCTACCCCTGCGTCGACGTTTTCCGTTGAATGACGTGCAAAGGAAAGCAGGAAGCGCTTGGGAGCCTTTCGTGGCGTTGTCTTCACCCCCCAATCGCGGGTTAAGAAGAAACCTGCTAAAGCAGCTTCTTCCATCACTCTATTCTTAAAGTTGAAGGGCACTATCAGGGAAAAAATGCCGTCATCAGTCAGCAAAGCCTTCACCCTTTGAAACAGGCTCTCAAAGGTCAGGTCAACGGTATGACGAGCCTTTGTACGCTGAGCATCCGGAGAGAGGAGCGAATCCTCGAAGAACGGCGGGTTTGAGACGATACAGTCATACTGTCCATCAAACTGTCGTATATCGGCTTCCACAATCCTAACCCTATCGGCAAAAGGCGAACGCATCACATTCTCAGAGGCCTGAACAGCAGCATCATGATCAATATCCACTCCGGTCACTTCTGACTCAGGGAATCGCTGTGCCATCATTAGCGCTATCAACCCCGTTCCTGTACCGATATCCAAGATACGACTTCCGCCTGACGCCCAAGCCCCAAGCAAGGTACCGTCGGTACCCACTTTCATGCCGCATTTCTCCTGAAAGACGGTGAATTGTTTGAACTGAAAACTGCTGTTTGACATAATCCGAGGGCAAAGTTACACATAATTTCTTGATTTAAATAAAGAAAATTTAATTTCCTTTGTAGTTAGCGCTATTTTTAGTAACTTTGCACCCTAATTATGGAGTACAAAATCAAAATGAGTAATAATCAGAATAACAACAAATCCATCTCGATGATAGCTGATATCGAAGGGGATTTTACTGAATTTGTTGATACTGAGATGCCTTCCGAATTACCAATTCTTCCGGTTCGTAATCTTGTTCTTTTTCCAGGCATCGTATGGCCTATCGTCCTTGGACGCGAATCCAGCATGAAACTGGTGCGCCAGGCAGAGAAGAACGGCGGACTAATTGGTGTGGTATGCCAGCGCGACCCAGATGTAGAGATGCCTGTAGAAGGCGACCTGCATGAGTTTGGCGTTTCAGCAAAGGTTGTCAAACAGTTTAATATGCCCTCAGGCACCACCACCGTCGTAGTACAGGCTTTGGGACGTTTCCGTCTGGCACAGCTCACCCAGTTGATGCCTTATCTGAAAGGACAGGTGATTCCTATGCCCGACCTTCATCCCGACAAGCACGATAAAGAATGGAAAGCCGCTGCTGCCGACCTCAGAAGAATGGCAGAGGAATATATCTCGATGGTTGACGAGATGCCCGACGAGACGGTGTTTGCCGTCCGCAATATCCAGCACGATGAAATGATGTTGAGTTTCATCTGTGCCAACATGCCTTTCACTATTCAGGAGAAGATTCGTCTGCTTGCTGTTGAGACGGTGAAGGAGCGCCTCTTTGGTGCCATGAAGGCCATGAACAGGGAAATTAACCTGCAAAAGTTGAAGACTGATATCCGCAACAAGACGCGTGAGGATATTGACGAGCAGCAGAAGAACTATTTCCTGCAGCAGCAGATTAAGAACCTGCAGGCGGAGATGGGTAACGAACAGTCGCCAGAGAAATCCGAGCTGATGCGTAAGGCACTTGAGAAAGAATGGCCTGAGGATATAGAACGCACCTTCTACAAGGAACTCGACAAGTTGGATAATCTGCAGCCTCAGAGTCCTGACTTCAACGTGCTGCTGAACTATCTGCAAACGTTTGTGTCGCTGCCTTGGGGCGAATACACTAAGGACGATCTGAACCTTCAGCGCGCACAGCGCATACTGGATCATGACCACTATGGCATGGAGAAGGTCAAGGAGCGCATCCTGGAGTATATGTCCGTGCTGTCCCTGCGTGGTGACTTAAAGAGTCCTATCCTCTGTCTCTACGGCCCTCCAGGCGTCGGAAAGACCTCTCTGGGAAAGTCTATCGCTGAGGCCATGAAGCGTAAGTACGTCAGAATCTCTTTGGGTGGCGTACACGATGAAGCCGAGATTCGCGGTCATCGTCGCACCTATATCGGAGCTATGCCTGGACGTATCATCAAGAGCATCCAGAAGGCAGGTTCCAGCAACCCCGTCTTCATTCTCGACGAGATTGACAAGGTGACGCAAAACACCATCAACGGCGATCCATCGTCAGCCCTGCTCGAGGTGCTTGACCCAGAGCAGAATACCGCCTTCCATGATAACTATCTGGATGTAGACTATGATCTGTCGAAGGTGATGTTTATTGCAACAGCCAACAACCTCAGCACTATTCCTCGTCCCCTACTCGACCGTATGGAAATTATCGAGGTGAGCGGCTATATCACGGAAGAGAAGATTGAGATTACCAAGCGTCATCTGATTCCTCGTGAATTAGAGAACACAGGACTGAAGACGCTACCCGAGAAGCCAAAGTTCAGTAAGGCTACCATCGAGAAGATGATTGAGCAGTACACCCGCGAGAGTGGCGTGCGCCAGCTGGAGAAACAGGTGAACAAAGCCATGCGCAAACTGGCCTATAAGCACCAGTTGAACGGCACTATCGAGAACTGGAAGATTACGCCCGAGTCGTTAGAGGACCTGCTTGGCAAACCACCTTTCTATCGCGACATCTATCAGGGCAACAGCTATGCTGGTGTCGTAACAGGTCTCGCATGGACCAGCGTAGGTGGTGAGATACTCTTTATCGAGACCTCGCTGTCGAAAGGTAAGGGCTCGAAACTCACCCTCACAGGTAATCTGGGTGACGTGATGAAGGAATCCGCTGTGCTGGCTCTGGAATATGTGAAGGCTCATGCCGACAAGCTGGGTATCGACTATCGCATCTTCGAGAACTGGAACATCCATATCCACGTGCCAGAAGGCGCTACGCCAAAGGACGGTCCGTCGGCAGGTATCACTATCGCTACCTCTATTGCATCGGCTCTGACCCAACGAAAGGTACGTAAGAATACCGCTATGACTGGCGAGATTACCCTGCGCGGAAAGGTGCTCCCCGTTGGTGGCATCAAAGAAAAGATTCTGGCAGCCAAGCGTGCCGGCATCACCGATATCGTGATGTGTCAGGAGAACGAGAA
>CAZIKA010000131.1:0-6649 GCA_964539705.1 uncultured Prevotella sp.
AACGCTATGAAGTGCACTATGACTATATCATCGGTAATCCGCCGTTTGTGGGGGCACGTTTGATGAGTGAAAACCAGAAGCAGGATGTAATAGATGTCTTTGGCAATGATTGGAAGAACGTTGGCAATATGGATTATGTCTGCTGTTGGTACAGGAAAGCAGCTAATCTGATGAAACAGAACCCATCCTGCCGTGCAGCCCTTGTGTCAACTAACAGTATTTGTCAAGGCGAACAGGTGGCCAATCTGTGGGAGAAGCTATTCGAACAGGGCATTCGTATCAACTTCGCACATCGTACCTTCCGTTGGGATAGTGAAGCTTCGTTGAAGGCCCATGTACATTGCGTGATTGTTGGTTTCAGCTATAATCAAGTTTTACCTCTTTATATTTATGATAATGAAAACAGAATAACTGCTGATAACATAAATGCTTATTTGCTTAATGCTCCTAATGTTTTTGTAGGCAGCAGACAATCACCTGTTAGTAATGTTCCAGATATTAGCATAGGCAATAAGCCAATTGATGGAGGCAATTATCTTTTCAGTGAAGAAGAACGCAATGAATTTGTAATGAAAGAACCCTCTTCCGCTCCATATTTTCATCCATATTATGGAGCAGAAGAATTTATAAACCGTAATCCACGTTACTGCTTATGGCTTGGTGATTGCTCCCCATCAGAATTACTAAAGATGCCCCATTGTCTGAAAAGAGTGGAAGCAGTAAGAGAAATGAGGTTATCCAGTAAGAGTGAAGGAACACGAAAACTGGCAGACAAACCAACGCATTTCCATATTGAAAACATGCCAAAAGGCGACTATATCCTTATCCCATGCCATTCATCCGAGAAACGCAGATACATTCCTATGGGCTTTATGTCGCCATCCGACATCTGTAGCAATGCGGTTTTGCTTATGCCTAACGCCAGCCTATACCACTTTGGTATTCTTGAATCTGCTGTCCATATGGCATGGATGCGAGCTATTTGTGGAAGGATAAAGAGCGATTATCGTTATAGTAAGGATGTGGTCTACAACAATTTCCCGTGGCCTAATCTGACAGACGAACAGAAAACGAAGATAGAAAAGACGGCACAAGCTATTTTGGATGCAAGAGCAAAATATTCTGATTCTACTCTTGGAGATATGTATGGAGATAAGATGTATTTATTCCCAGAACTATTTGCAGCCCATCAAGAGAACGACCGAGCCGTGATGCAAGCCTATGGCTTTGACCAGAAGATGGCTGAAGACAAGACCGAAGCAACGATTGTTGCCGAATTGTTTAAGATGTATCAAGAGTTAGCAACATCATAATCTTATGAGAAAGAAACCAAAGCTAAGTTTTGCTGATGTACTGCACCTTGCAGAAGCGTATTGTGAAGAATACAGAGAAAGAGGATTATGTCTTTCTCAAGCCCAGAATGATATTCTCTTCAAAGATTATGTCTGGCAGTATACCTCAACACTATATTGGAAGGGAGAATACATTAAGCCCACTATAGACCTTGAGCAATTAAATTATTCGTTTGTATAGAAATAATATAAGACTATCTAATAATATTACAGATATGGAAACTCAATTAGTAAGACTCGACAAACCGTATAATATTATTTGTAATCCTGATTGTAAGTTTGGTTTGCACATAGCTACGCTGATAGTTGTAAATGAAAAACCTTTGAAAGATGCAGAAACAGGAGAGGTGGTTGATACATATCCCGTGGCCAAAAGCTATCCTGTCGTTAGTGGCAGATATGATATTGAGGGTGAGGTGTGGATGAATTCGGAACTGAAGGATTGTCTGCTAATCTGTCGTGAAGGAGAGAAAATAGGGCTCTATAAGCTAAAGTCCCTAATGGAGTTTAGTAGTAAGTCACACCATTTTATTGATTACCTCTTGATAATCCCGGGTGCACTCAGTATAGAATTACTGACAAACGGATCGAAGTTAGAGCTACCCACCGATGACTTAAATCACATTATTAACGACTATGAGGTGCGACTTGAGTTCACTGAAGAAAATAACGGAAAATCAGCAATGGTTTATGCAGCCAAGGATAGTAAGTTCTATTTCTATGATTATTTTGACAATGAACCACCATTTGTGCAGGGTATGCATACCAATTCAGAAGCCATCAAATACTTAGCCGAACTTCGTGATAGTTATGTAAGGGCATTCCACTTTGAAGGTATACATAGTATCACGTTCTCCACTTTAGATAAGGAATATCAGTGGTTCGTAGATGAGCTGAACAATACTAAATTAGATGCAGCAGGAGTATAGACCCCTTTCGATGCTAGATGTCCTTTATTGGCAGAAAGTGTCAAAGCAAATGCCAAAGGATGACGTTGAGCAGCTTCAACGCTTCCTTCGACAGCGCGCCCTCGACTGTGGGTGCGAAGAGGGTGTGCCTGCGGTTATCTCAGGTATGGTAGACCGTTTTGCCGACGAAGAAAGGGATATGCTGAGAAAACGGATGGATGAGCATATACGACGTCTTGGCATTGTTGAACAGAAACGCATCAACGCTACCGATGATCAGATAGTGAACGCTATCAAATTGACGCTGAAAGATTTTGAAAGCGAAAAGGACTGGGGAGGCATCTTCCGTATACTTGTAGACTATTGTCAGCATCTTGGCTTCACAGCTACAAAGACTGTCTTTGTGAGGCGGTTTGCCAAGATGGGAATCTACCCCAAAGACGATGTTGTCAAGGACATAGACCGTACCGTGTCTCCTGCTATATATAAAGATGAGTATAATGGTAATCCATTCAGCTATTATGCCATTGACAAAGGCGTTGGGGCGTATTGGCCTGTCTCCTATGATGAATGGAAGACTAGCGACATAACCACCAACGACTTCCTTCAACGTAGGAATATTGCCGCCCTCTTTCTGAAGAATCTTGTCAAAGCCACGGAAGGGCTGTAACTGTCTAAAAAGTGTACTAACGTAGTACACCTGCAACTGCCACTATACTAATTCTTTCCTAATAACTATGCGGTACGTAGCCACCACGACTACGTACCTTTTTTATATATACCTTTGCAGTGAAATTAATTTTTTACTGTAAAGATATGGCAAAAGAATTTGACACCACAACTTACGTCACTCGGCCGAAAGGGAAGCCAGAGATGACAACAAAGGGAAAACTCAACGAGTGGGCTAACGGCTACAAGGAATTCGTTCCGCAAGGCCAGAAGCCAAGTAACAGAACCATGCTCAAGCAACTGGGCAACTCCTCATTCTATAAGAGCGAGGGCGAGAAGGACTCTTCCTTCAGCCTCCACCTCAACGTGGATGGGAAGTGTGACGACCCCGTTGGCGAGATGTTCCAGCAGTTCCAGCTCCTGACCGCTGAACAGCAGAAGAAGATGCCAAAGCTTCCTGAGGGCTGTGAAGGTAAGATGTTGCTGGATGACGGCAGGACTCAGATCTGGCTGGATAGCGAGAAAGCGGAGGTCACCATAATGACCCGTCTGGAATGTTCAACGCAGATAGAGCGTCAGCTGTTACAGGCCGAGGCTACGATGAACGTTGCCATAGGTCGCCATCGTCAGGAAATAGTAAACCTCAATCATAAATAATAAGGTATAGTAGTTATGGGAAATTTTAGATTTACATCACAAGAGAATCAGTTTACGGCACCCTGCGTGCCTTGTACGGCAGCACAGTTCAATACCATCGTCAACAGTGGTGTGGTGGATTGGAAAATCACCACCCGTCAGGCTATCGAGAAGGCTGTGAACGAGGGACTGTCCTTGGATCGTTTTATATGCGACACCGACTTCCAAAAGTTCCGACTGAAGCAATTAGATAAACCTCGTGCAGGAAAGCTCTTCGCAGAACTCACCATTGAGCAGCAGCTCTTGCAGTGGGCCAACGACCTGAAGATGTGGCTGCCATGCTTCATCTTCGCTGTAAGGGAGTTTGACGGTACTCGCCGCAAGCAGGCTGAGATAAAGGAACTGAGTGGACTGTTTATGTTCGACGGCGATAAGCTGCCTATAGACCCTCGTGATGTGTATGAGCGCACACAGCGTCAGAACTTCCCTTGGGCGGTTCGTTTGGCTCATAAGACATCGTCGGGTCACGGTATCCGACTGGTGTGTGAGGCTCTGCCTGAGATAGGCAACATTGCCGACAACCAGATAGAGTTGGCACGTGAACTGGGGCTTTTAGACATGACGGGCACCACAGGGAAACCCGTAACTGATGATTCCTGCATCGATGCCAGTCGTATTAGTTACGCCCCAAGGAAATGCGATATTTATTACATTAACGAAGATAAACTTTTTAATTTTTAATATAGATATGAAGAAGATAGAAAAAGAAAACTTCAACGAGAAGTTCCTGGAGTCGTATCGCCAAGAGCAGAGCGACCCCACAAACAAAGGTCATCAGTTTGACAGCGCTGCTGCCAACGATGGTCAGGTGATTAACCCCGTAGCTACTATCGCTGCCGCACCGCCACAGCAGGAGGCTGACGTCGTGGACCTCATGGCTTTCGGACATCCGGTGATTGACTTCACCAATGCCATGTTGCCTAACGGTGCTCCTGTAGGCTCTCGACATAAGTCGGCACTGAAGCTGGCCTACGACCTGTTGCTGGTTTGTGACGGCAACACGGATAAGGTGATGGCTCTACTGATGCAGTTGCCGTGGGTCAAAGCCGTCGTTAACGAGCGTGGCCCTAAGGAACTGGACGACATCATGGATGCTGCCAAGAAACTGATGCACAAGCGTGAGAGTGAGAATTACTATGAGCTACAGCCTTCGAAGGAGATGCGTCGTGCCATAGAAGAGGTCACTGGTTGTAAGTATTCCGTGCTCATCAGGGAGGCTCATCGTCAGATGATGGCTGGAGTAGGGGGCGATGCTGAGCAAGACAACGTCACCGCCATGCTGGAACGTATTGGTAGTGAGATAGAGAAATTGTTTCCCCGCTATCCGCTACTCAAACTGCTCTGTCACCGACTGGAGCGTAAGTACTATGTTGTGGCACTCTTCGTAGGCGGTGCCTTTGCCATGACGCTGATGACACGATGCTGGTATCAGTCGGGTATGGAGCCTGGTCGAAAATGTCGCCTGAACAGCGTCCTTGAGCTGATAGGTCGTTCCGGTGGTGGTAAACACATCGCCGTGAACCTCTACAAGCTGATGATGACACCTATCGTCAAGGCGGACGAGGCTCAGAAAGCAGCTTTGAACCGATGGAATGAAGAACGTGACCAGAAGGGTGGGGGCGAAAAGAATAAGACGACCCGTCCAAAGGGTATCTTCCGCTGTATGCCCTCGGAAACGTCGGCAGCAGCCATCCGCGAGGCTGAGTTTAACGCCAAGGAAATCATCGATGGTGAGGAGTGGCCACTACACGTCAGCCACTTCAACTCAGAACTCGATGACCTTATAGAGCAGATGAAGAAGGGCTACATGAACATCGAGAAGCTCTTTCTGAAGGGCTTTCATAATGAGCCTGACGGTGCCTATCTGAAGACCTCAAGTGCGATGGTGGGTGAGTATGATGTCCATTTCAATGCCGTCTATAGCGGTACTGCAGATGCCCTGCGTAAGCAGACCACCAAAGAGAACTTTGTAAAGGGGCGCCTGTTCCGTATCACAGCAGTTCCCTTGGCTGACTCTGACTTCCAGATGCGTAAGCGTCGTAAGTATGATGAGGAGGACCGCCAGCGTGACGAGGCACTCCTGGATTGGGCGTATAAGTTTGATGCATGCAAGGGGGAGATTCCCTGTGAGGATATCGACCTGGCACTCTGTAACTGGACAGAACGTCGTATGGCCGATGCTAAGGAAAACAACCGTTCGTTTGCGCTCGAGGATTTGGTGAAGCGCCCGTACTGGCATGGCATGAACTATGTGTTACCGTTTATCATCAGCCGTCACTGGGATCAGATGGTGGAAGACGGAGGGCGCTATAAGTGTCCGGCTGACTTCAAGACCGACCGATATGACCAGCAGCTGGCTCTTCTCATAGTTAATGCTCACTATGCGTTCCAGCAGCATTTCTTCCTGGCCGTTGGTGAACAGTATTACGATAACCAAGAGGCAGAGCGCGCCTCGAACACGCATCACCAGCAGAAAACGCTCTTAGCCTACCGCAGGTTGTCTAATCCATTTACAGCGGAAGATGTAGACCGTGAGTATGGATATAATGGCAACAGGAACAGTATCAATAGTCGCATCAAACGTCTCTGTGACGACAGCCTGGCAGTAAAGATACGTTCTGGAGCTGATAAGGGAAAGTTGCGTAAGTTGGCATAAATTGCAAATGTGCAAATTGCATACGTTTTTTTCTCTGTATAGGGTAGGTTCCGTCATGGAATCTGCCCTTTATTTTTATTTTACTTTTTCTTTAAAAATAATTGCTTAAATATTTGTGTATCTGAAAATTATTTTGTATCTTTGCAACACATACAAGATGTGTTGCGAGTGTGGGCTGCGGCTCAGCAAATCTCGAGCAAGCTCGGCTCTGCGTTCGCCTTGCACCACACTTGCAATGTAAATAAATGGTAGTCTACTACCATGAAAATACACGATTTAATCAACCTTTTTATTAACTTAATTTTTTAGTATCATGGCAAAAAATCAGAAAACGCTGCGCATCGTACTGCGCCAAAACAAGAACGAGG
>CAZIKA010000132.1:0-6576 GCA_964539705.1 uncultured Prevotella sp.
AAGACTCTGACATCTATTACAATTCCCTACAGTGTGACCCGCATTGGAGGAAGTACATTCTATAATTGTACTGGCCTATCATCCGTCAAAATTGGTAACAGCGTGAAGGAAATTGGCAATGCTGCTTTCTATGGTTGTAACAGCCTGACCTCTATCTCCATCCCCAATAGTGTTACCAGCATTGCCGATAATGCTTTCCGTAATTGTAGCGGCTTAACCTCTGTAACCATTGGCAACAGTGTGACTCGCATAGGAGAAAGTGCATTCTATCAATGTACAGGCCTATCATCCGTCAATATTTCGGATTTAGAGGCATGGTGTAGGATTTCTTTTGGGGGTGGTTATTCCAATCCTCTTTTTTATGCACATTGTTTGTATATGAATGGGCACGAAATAACCAATTTGGTTATTCCCGAAAGCGTAACCAGCATCGGCGATTATGCCTTCGTAGGTTGCAGCGGTCTGACCACCATTACCATTCCCAACAGTGTGACGAACATCGGGGATTATGCTTTCTCGGGTTGTAGCTGTCTGATGGATGTTTTTTGCTACGCTGATAACGTGCCATCAACCCCAAGTAACGCATTCAATAATTCCTCTATTAATAATGCTACGCTGCATGTGTCTGGCGCTTCAATTGATTTATACAAAGCAGTCGTGCCTTGGAAGAACTTTAAGGAAATAGTTGAGATTGAAATGCTTACATACACACTAACCTATATAGTAGATTATAAGGTGTATAAGTCCATTGAAATAGAGGAAGGTGAGAATATTACTCCCGAACCTGCTCCGACAAAAGAAGGCTATACTTTCTCAGGTTGGAGTAAGATACCCGAGACAATGCCAGCTCATGACGTGGAAGTTACAGGAACATTCAAGATTAACAAGTACCTGTTGACTTATAAGGTCGATGATGAGATTGTGAAGAGCGACAGCATCGTATTCAATACGGCTATTACTCCAGAAGCAGAGCCCACGAAGGAAGGTTACACCTTTAGTGGATGGAGCGAAATACCAGAGACGATGCCAGCGAATGATGTTATAGTTACAGGTACCTTTAAAATTAACAAGTACTTGTTGACTTATAAGGTCGATGATGAGATTGTGAAGAGTGATAGTATTGTTTACAATACGGCAATCACTCCTGAAGCAGAACCCATGAAGGAGGGATACACCTTCAGCGGTTGGAGCGAAATACCTGAGACCATGCCAGCTCATGATTTGACGATATATGGCACATTCACCATCAATACCTATAAACTGACCTATATGATTGATGATGCGGTTTATAAGGTGGTGGATTATGAATATGGTGCCACTATCACACCAGAGCCTCAGCCAGAAGGCGATTATGCATCATTTGAATGGATAGGGGTGCCTGAGACAATGCCGGCTCATGACGTTATAGTTCATGCTAGTTATGTGACGGGAATAACGGATATTTCGATGAAAGAAATGATTGTCCGAATATATACTCCTAATGGAAAGGTATTGAATAAACCTCAGAAGGGTCTCAACCTTGTGTTGATGCGAGATGGCACAATCAGAAAGATTGTTATCAAATAAAGAAGAAATGAGTCCGGCGAAACTAATCGCCGGACTCACTCTTTTTTCTACCACTCAAGAATATCTGTAGGACAGGTCATTGATTCAATCCCCACATAGAAGCTATTCTTGTGGGGATTGAATCAACTGAGTGATTTTGTCAATCAATTCGTGAGCAGGCTCTACAAAAGTCAGCAATTCGTCCTTTGTAACATCGAACAGACAATTATAATCTCCTTTTTCCCTAAGTTGCTCCATTCTTGTCAGGAATGCACCAAGTCGATCTTCAAGAATCCCTGTCTTGATAAAATGCAATCCTAATTGAGTTAGCATCCCTGAATGACGTCGACTTGCTAAGCCATTAAATATGAATAACGCCTGAACAGCATGAAAACACGCATAATAATAACGATTCGCAGCAATGTCCCACTGCTCCATCTCACACATCATACCAGCTTGTTTAAGAAAGCGATTCGCTTTTTCTAATTCCAAGCCAACCATCGTTTTTCTTTCTTCGTCGTTCAGGCTCATATTGCTATTGCGTCTTGTTCAACATTATGGTAGAATGGTGTTATTCTGCTTGCCTCCCATTCTTTCTTGGTGTACATGATAGGATTGATTTCTGCACCAAGTTCCCAGCCAAGCTTAGTAAGAGGATAGGTCACAGTATCATAGTCGTCTGGAAGCAATTTATCCTTATCAAGCACTATCAGGATATCCCAATCAGAGTCACTACGAGCATCTCCACGGGCTTGTGACCCGTAGAGTCTTGCTGTAGCATTCTTTGGTAGTGTCTGCGCCAGCACTCTTTTGATATTGCTAAGCACTTTCTTATCCATTCCGTTGCAAAGATAGAGATTTCTTTCGAAACCTCCAAACTTTTTGCAGATTTGTTTACTCTGATAACTCCCTACCACTCATAATCCTCGACATACCTGTCGAAGGCGATTCGGCTATACAAACAAATCGTCCATCGTTACTTGTTTCTGTACAATACCACTGTGTTTTCCGTATGCAACTCCGTATGTCGTTACCATTGTGGGATGTAAGAAATCAGCGGAACTGGTTATTGATTCTCTTAACCACTGATGATACTAGAGGCTAATATCAGCCTTAGACACGAGTCCTTTACCGAAAAATATAGAGCAACCATCACAGCAGAGCCACAGCCAGAGGGCAACTATGCAACCTTTGAGTGGATAGACCTGCCTGAGACAATGCCTGCGCATGATGTGGTGGTACATGCAAGCTATACCACAGGTATCAGAGAGATGATCCTGGCGAAGCCGCAGGATGTTCAGATTTATTCGCCCAACGGTAAGAAGCTGAATAAGTTGCAGAAGAGCCTGAACATCATCCGCATAAGCAACGGAAAGACCCAGAAAGTTGTTGTGAAGTAATTTCGAGGCACTTCATCAAAATCGTCAAACACCCACCCCAATCTCTTGAAACGCCCTTGTATAAAGGGGAAGAGGCGGGGTGGGTGTTGCGTTAACACTCCACCCAACACCCACCCCAACACTCACCCCAACACTCACCCCTCAGGCTCAAGCGACTCGCAGGGGAAAAAGTTCCAAGGGTGGATGCTGGGGGGAGTCTTTGGGGGAGTGCTGGGGGGAGTGTTGGGGGGAGTGTTTGAAAGGCAAAATCCCTTTGTTTATCGGGGTTTCAGAAGATTTTGGGGTGAGTGTTGAGAAAAACGAAAAAATGCTGCAGAAAAAACAAAAAAAATGTCGAGGAACAGGCAGTTCGACGAGGAGGAACTGCCAGTTCGAAGGCCTCGAACCGTAAGCTCGCTGGTTGCGAATCGTAAGCACGTCACTTAGTCATCGAAAGCACGCTACTTAGACTTCGAAAGTACGTCACTTAGACATCGTAAGTGGCTTGCTTAGACAACGGAAAGAAAAAAACATGTTTTTCTTTCTGTTTCTCTCACTTATTTCGTAATTTTGCAACCATTATGGCAAATATACCTCAGGAATTTGATACGTTTTACTTGAAGGATGTCTCGTTTACCAATCTGATGACGCGACGCATCTTCAACGTGCTCATTGTGGCAAACCCCTACGACGCCTTCATGTTGGAGGACGACGGACGTGTAGACGAAAAGGTGTTCGACGAATACACGGAACTGGGTATCCGCTACCCACCAACCTTTACGCAGGTAAGTACTACGGAGGAGGCTCGCCACGTGCTCGACGAGACGAACATCGACCTGGTGATCTGTATGCCTGGTACGGCCGACAACGATGCGTTTACCGTGGCCCGTGAGGTGAAACAGATCAAGCCTAATGTGCCTTGCGTGGTGCTGACGCCCTTCTCGCACGGTATCACCCGACGTATGCAGGACGAGGATATGAGTATCTTCGACTACGTGTTCAGTTGGTTGGGCAATACCAACCTCATCCTCTCTATCATCAAGTTGATTGAGGATAAGATGAATATTGAGCATGACATCGAGGAGGCTGGCGTGCAGATGATACTGCTCGTAGAGGATAATATCCGCTTCTATTCTTCCGTACTGCCCAACCTCTATAACTATATCCTGCTACAGTCGAAACGCTTTTCTACTGAGGCACTTAACCCCCATGCTGCTGCCCAGCGCAAACGTGGACGTCCAAAGGTGGTGCTGGCTACCAACTACGAGGAGGCGATGCAGATTTACGAGAAGTATAGCGAGAACACGCTGGGCGTGATTAGCGATACGCGTTTCCCCATCAAGACCCCTGCAGGCCGACTCTCACACGTAGAGGAGGGTGACCCAGAGGCAGGCTTAAAACTACTTCGCGAGATACGCAAACACGATGAATACGTGCCATTGATACTGGAGAGCAGTGAGATTCAGAACCGTGAGAAAGCGTGGGCCGAGGGCTTTGATTTCCTAGACAAGAACTCTAAGAAGTTCAATGTGGATCTGCGTCAGGTCATCGAGGAACATCTGGGCTTCGGTGATTTTATCTTCCGCGATCCCAACACGCGTGAAGAGGTGGCTCGCGTGTCGAGTCTGAAGGAGTTGCAAGACAACATCTTCAAGATTCCCCACGACTCGCTGATGCACCATATCCGCCGTAACCACATGAGCCGCTGGCTCTGTGCGCGTGCCATCTTCCCCGTGTCTCAGTTCCTGAAACACGTCACGTGGCATAAATTGCAGGATGTGGATGCCCACCGACAGATCATCTTCGATGCTATTGTGCAGTACCGACGGATGAAGAATATCGGTGTGGTAGCCGTCTTCGACCGACTGAAGTTCGACCGCTATGCACACTTCGCACGTATCGGCGACGGTTCGCTGGGTGGCAAAGGGCGCGGTCTGGCTTTCCTCGACAATATCATTAAGCGCCATCCGGAGCTCAATCAGTTTCGCAACGCTACCGTTCAGATTCCAAAGACGGTGGTGCTCTGTACCGACTTCTTCGATCGTTTCATGGACGACAACAACCTATGGAGCATCGCCCTGAGCGACGCACCCGATGAGGTAATCCTGCAGCACTTCCTCAAGGCGCAACTTCCCGATGACCTCATTGAGGACTTCTTCATCTTCTTTGATGCCATCAAGACACCTATCGCCGTTCGTTCCAGTTCGTTGCTCGAGGACTCCCACTACCAGCCCTTTGCAGGCATCTACTCCACCTATATGATTCCCTGGCTCGACGACAAATACGCTATGCTGCGTATGCTGGCCTGTGCCATCAAGAGCGTCTATGCCAGCGTCTATTATCGCGACTCAAAGGCATATATGACAGCCACTCAGAACGTGATTGACCAAGAGAAGATGGCTGTGATATTGCAGGAAGTGGTGGGTCAGCGCTATGGCGACCTCTACTACCCCACATTCTCAGGCGTGCTCCGTTCCCTGAACTATTACCCCATAGGCGACGAAACGGCAGAAGAGGGTATCGCCTCGCTGGCTTTGGGCTTAGGAAAGTATATTGTAGACGGTGGTCAGACGCTGCGCGTGAGTCCCTATCACCCCAATCAGGTACTGCAGACCAGCGAGATGGAGACGGCACTGAGTGATACCCAGACCCGTTTCTATGCCCTGGATATGAGTCATGTGGGCGATGACTTCAAGGTGGACGATGGCTTCAACATTAAGAACCTGCGTGTAAAACAGGCCGATGCCGATGGGTCATTGCAATATATCGCCTCAACCTTTGACCCGATGGATCAGGTGATTCGTGACGGCATCTACGAGGGAGGACGAAAGATTATCTCGTTCTGTGGCGTACTACAACAGGGTATTTTCCCATTGCCTGAGATACTACAGTTATCTCAAAAATTTGGTTCTGAAGAGATGCGTCGCCCAGTAGAGATAGAGTTTGCATGTAATTTAGGGGCAAGCAGCGAGGGGCAAGGAGCAAGAGGTGACTTCTACCTCCTACAGATCCGTCCTATCGTGGACTCGAAGCAGGTGCTTGATGAAGACCTGCAAAAGATACCTGATGAGCAATGTCTGCTACGCTCCTACAACTCTTTGGGGCACGGTATCTCTGAGGATGTCACAGACGTGGTCTATGTCAAGACCGACGAGAACTTCACGGCATCCAACAATCCCACCATTGCCAGCGAGATAGAGCGTATCAACCGCAAGTTCCTGGACGAAGGCAAGAACTACATTCTGATAGGTCCTGGACGTTGGGGTAGTAGTGACTACTGGCTGGGCATCCCCGTGAAGTGGCCGCATATCTCGGCTGCCCGTGTCATCGTGGAGGCCGGTCTGAAGAACTACCACGTAGATCCCTCACAGGGCACCCACTTCTTCCAAAACCTCACCTCTTTCGGTGTGGGCTACTTCACCATCAATACCTATACCGGCGACGGCATCATGCAGACAGACATCCTTGACGCTATGCCAGCCATTGAGGAAACGCAATATGTACGCCATGTACGCTTCGATAAGCCTCTCAAGGTGATGATGGACGGAAAGAAGCAAACGGGAGTCGTATTGCTGCCATCGGAAGAAACAGAAGAAGAGCAAAATCTGGCAAAGACAACAAGAACATTTAAATCAATAGATGTATGAAAACA
>CAZIKA010000133.1:0-3637 GCA_964539705.1 uncultured Prevotella sp.
AAATGACGACTGAAATCCACGAAACGCTCTACCCCATCCTCTTCCAAAGCATCGCCATGCAAACGGCGATGGTCATAGCGCAAGCCACCATTCAATGTCCAATGGTCGCCTAGGGTTTTCGTCGCCGTAGTATAGATGCCGAAATCAAAGAGCCGATAGTTTGGAATGAGATACTCCTCTCCCTCGTTACCAGACTTCTGATACATGCCACCGATACCCGTAGAAAGTTTCCAGCCATTAAACTCCTGCGACACGTAGCGCAGGTCGTAGGTCAACGTGTGCAGTTTGAAATACAACTCATAGTCATCGGCACTTTCCTCAAACTCCTGACGACGGTTCTGCTGATAGCCCACAACAGCTTTCAGATAACCACCATTGGAGAAATTCAAAGCGTTGTCCCAAACAGCTTTATAGTGCTTCACCTGCTGAAAAGGCAGAGACTTGTCATAAGAGGTGAGAGGTGAGTAGTTTGAGGTAAGACTGCCTGTCACCGCATCGCGCTCACCTTCGATGATGCTGGGGGTAAGATGATAGGCTGTCAGCGTGAGGCGTGAGTGGCCCCAATTCTTATTGACACCCAGCATCAGCCTACCTGAGCGTTCACTGAACTGCGAGCCTGGCACGTAACCATCATATTTGTTCTTATAGGCATGAGCCATCTTTTCACCATAACGTGCATCCCACACGAAGCCCTGCTGATTGCCTGCCATAGAGAGATGATAGGCAAAGAGACCATTGTTAGTCTGATACTCAGAACTGACGTTAGCACGCATCTCGCCCTCAGCCAGCGTGGGCTGTGGATGCAGGATTACAACACCTGCCATCGCATCGGAGCCGTACATCAACGAGGCAGGACCCTTGAGGATTTCCACAGAGCCCACACTACTGCCATCAACCTCAACACCGTGTTCATCGCCCCATTGCTGACCTTCCTGACGCACGCCCTCGCTCATCACCACCACACGGTTATATCCCAAGCCGCGAATAATGGGCTTTGAGATGCTGCCGCCAGTGGACAGCTGACTGACACCAGGTTGGTGACTGATGGCATCGATGATGTTTGTGGATGCTGTAGAGCGAAGCATCTGGGGGGTAACGACACTGACAGGGGCTGTAGCGTGTTTCAGTTTCGTATCGCCCGTGACGCCCGTTACCGTGAGTTCATTCAGTTGTAGATGACGGAAGAATACGTCTGTAGAATCCTCCGTATGATGATGTGTAACTTCTTGAGCTGCCATTGCCGTAGATAAACACAGCAATGGCAGAATGATATATTTTGTCTTCATTCTGATGATTTCTTTAATGTGTTAATAATTAGGATTTCGAAAGGGTACTTAAACGAAAGGAGGTCCCCTTGTAACAACTGCACCCCAACTAGTGTTGCAGACAGCACATGGTTGTGGGGCATAGCGAATCCATAAAACATTAAAGACTATAGCGGCTGCCGTCAAAACGGCAGCTATCAACGTTAGGGAAAGGAACTGACAGAGTACGCAGGCATCGAAAGAAATATCAGCCTGAGTGAAATGTCCATGACAATGATGGGCAACACATTCCGTGCACTCCGTCTGTTCTGAAACATGATACTCGTGAAAGTGAAAAGACGAGAGCAATAGCATTGGCAAAAATACTGCCAATAGCAACCACGATGCAACATATCGTCTAGTTCTCTGATTCACGGGCGCAAAGGTACTACTTTGCGGGCGAAAAAACAAATTATTCACTTCCTATATGGTATAAGAAGTGCTATTTTTTCTTAATTATTTTGCCAATCGCTTTATTTGCACTACCTTTGTCAGCCAAATGAAAAACGAATTGAAAGATAAGCGCATCGCAGTGTTACTGTCTGGAGGTGTAGACAGTAGCGTGGTTGTATATGAGTTTGCACGAATGGGATTGCACCCTGACTGTTTCTATATCAAGATAGGTTCCGACGAGAAAGATGAATGGGACTGCTCAATGGAGGAAGATATGGAGATGGCTACAGCTGTGGCTCGTAAATATGACTGCAAGCTGGAGGTAGTGGACTGTCACCATGAATATTGGGACCAGGTGACGAAATACACGATGGATAAGGTGAAGGTAGGACTAACCCCTAATCCTGACGTGATGTGCAACCGTCTAATTAAGTTCGGAGCCTTCCACGAGAAACGCGGTCAAGATTACGACCTTATTGCCACAGGACATTATGCACAGACGGAAGTCATAGATGGCAAGAAATGGTTGACGACCAGCCCTGACCCTGTGAAAGATCAAACTGACTTTCTGGCTCAGATTTACGACTGGCAATTAGAAAAAGCCATCTTTCCTATCGGTCATTACGTGAAAGACGAGGTGCGACTGATTGCTGAGCGTGAGCATTTAGTAAATGCCAAGCGCAAAGACTCACAGGGTATCTGTTTCCTTGGTAAGATCAACTATACGGATTATATAAAGATGTACGTGGGCGAAGAGCCCGGCGATGTGATTGAGTTGGAGACGGGAAAGCGAATAGGCCGACATAAAGGTCACTGGTTCTACACCATTGGACAGAGAAAAGGTTTGGGATTTGGTGGCGGCCCGTGGTTCATCGTCAAAAAAGACGTAAGCCAGAATATTCTATATGTTTCTCATGGCTACGACCCTGAGACTGCTTACAAACAGGACTTCCCCATTTTGGACTTCCATAGCATTAACGGTGAGATGCCAGAGGGCGAGATAACATTCAAGATTCGTCATACGCCTGAATATCATCCCGCCACTCTAGAACCAATGGGCGAAGGTTGTTATATGGTACACTCACAGAACCGCATTCACGGTGTAGCACCAGGGCAATTCTGTGTCATTTATGACAAAAACCACCGCCGTTGTTACGGCAGTGGTGAGATTACTTGCACATGATACCACGTTTCGTGGATTCAAGGAAACGCACGATATTCTGAATCTCAGGACCATCGGGCACCTGCTCCTTGATTTGTACAATCACATCCTCAACGCTCGTCTTACCGTGGAACAGCAGACGGTAAGCATTAGCGATGTGCTTCTGGACCTTCTTATCGACCTTTGCAATATCCATGATGGTGGTATTAGGGCCTCCATACTCCATGGGATTACCTCCGGCAATTACATAAGGAGGAACATCATGAGAGAAGGCACAGCCTGCCTGAATCAGCGACAAGTCACCTGCACGGGTATTGGCATTCTGAATGGCACCGGTAGAGAAGATAACACCATTACCAATAACGCAATCACCGGCAATCTCTACGCCATTACCAAACACGCAGTTGGTGCCTACCGTTGTATCGTGGCTGATATGCGTACCTTCAAGCAGATAGTTATGGTTTCCTATAATGGTGCATCCGTCACGATACGTACCACGATTGATAACCACATTCTCGCGAATAATGTTATTGTCACCAATCTTCACATACGACTTTTCTCCACGATAGTTAAAATCCTGAGGCAGGGCAGCAATCACAGATCCCTGATGAATCTTGTTGCCATTACCTATACGAGCACCGTCGAGTATGCTTACAAAGGGGAAGATGATACAATTGTCACCAATCTCAACATCATCCTCAATATACACGAACGGGAATATCTTACAGTTATTGCCGATTTTCGCCTTGGGCGATATCTCAGCTTTTGGACTAATTTC
>CAZIKA010000133.1:3737-6570 GCA_964539705.1 uncultured Prevotella sp.
GCCTGATACAGATTCACTACAGCCTGCATCTTATTGAAGTCGTCGGTGACCTTGGAGATGCGGGCATTGAGCAGACCGTTTTGAGCTTGGATAACTTCCAGATAAGAGGATCCTTTTGAGGTATAGAGCAACTTGGTATCCTCTACGTTCTGCTCGTAGATCTTCACCTGCTTCTCATCGAGCACACTCTTCTCGTCGCAAGTATTATAGACCAGAAGGGCATTGCTTACCTCGTTACCAGCCTTCAAGATGGTTTGCTGGAAGTTGTTGAGTGCCTGCTCCTGCTGAGCCTTGGCAACCTTCAGACCAGCCACAATCTGTCCGTGCTGGAAGATAGGCTGCGTAAGTGAGCCCACTGCTGAGAGAATCCACTTGCCAGGATTAACGATTGCCGTTCCCAGAGAATTAGTAAACATCGCCGTACCCGTAATCTTAATACTGGGATAGAAGCGTGAGCGGGCCGTCTCTGTATCATAGAAGCACTGAGCCAGTGCCATCTCTGCAGCATGAACATCAGCACGATTACTCAGCAACTGAATGCCAACGCCTGCAGAGAAGCTAGTAGGCAGCGACTGGTTGTAGAACTGACCGCGAGCAATCGTATGACCAGGCTCATTGAGCAGGAGTGACATTGAGTTCTCCATCTCACGAATCTGACGCTTCAAGTCTGCTTTCTTTGCCTGTACACTGTAGTAGTTAGCCTCAGCAGTCTGCACGCTGGTAGAGCGAGCACGGCCTAACTGCATCTGCAACTGCATCATGTCCCATGTATCCTTGGTGAGTCCCTCCATATCGGTAACGATAGCCAACTGCTCGTCAAGCATCATCAACGTATAATAGAGATTAGCCACACCACAGATGATGTTGGTTTGAACCACTACCTGATAGTCTTTCGTTGCCAGAAGTTTCATCTGGGCCGAACGCTTTTGCGAGAGCAGATTGCCAAAGAGGTCCAGATTCCATGTTGCTGCGATGGGCAACTGATAGGTACGCGATACAGATGCTCCGTCCATCTGCACCTGACTGATGGTACCCTGAGGGGCAAAAGCAACAGAAGGCAGGAAAGCTAGTTTTGCACAGGTCAGCGCTGTCTCCATCATCTTCACATTAAGAGCAGCATTGCGCAGGTCTGTATTATTCTCAAGAGCGGTCTCAATAAGGCTCTGAAGTTGTGGATCAGTAAACACCTCGCGCCAAGGCAGGTTGCCGAAATTGTCGTCACTATTCAGTGCCAGCGTGTCGGTATCGCTCGTCAAGTCGCGAATCAGGCCTTTGGTATTCAGGTCCTCCGGACGCTCGTATTTATTGTAGAGTCCGCAACTGGTGAGGAGTAGGCAAGCAATTGCCCACACCCCGCCTTTATAGATTCTATTTATATTCATAATCTGTATGTTTCTTATTTTTCCAATTCATAAGTCACAGGCTCCTCATGTGCATACTGAGCGAGCTCGGCAGCCACGTCTTCATTATCCTCATCCTCAAACTTCATAGGACGGAACTTCTCCTGTAAGGTCTGGAAGATAACGAACAGGCCTGGTACTACGAAGATCTGAAGCAACGTACCAATCAACATACCGCCTACGGCAGCAGCACCCAACGTCTGGTTACCATTCTTACCTACACCCGATGCGAACATCATAGGCAGCAGACCGATAATCATAGCCAGCGAAGTCATCAGGATAGGACGCAGACGGGCAGCAGCACCCAGCACGGCAGCCCACGAAATGGCCATACCCGTCTGGCGGCGCTCCAGTGCGAACTGTATAATCAGGATGGCATTCTTAGCCAGCAGTCCAATCAGCATGATAAGCGAAATCTGCATATAGATGTCGTTGGAGTGGCCAAACAATGCTGTGAAGCCAAAGCAACCAGCCAGACCGAAAGGTACTGAGAGGAGCACGGCCCACGGCAAGATGTACGACTCGTACTGTGCCGACAGAATCAGATAGATAAACAGGAAGCACAGCAGGAAGATAATCCACGTAGAGTTGGATGCCTTTGCCTCTTCACGTGTCAAGCCTGTGTAGTCGTAGGTGTAACCAGTGGGAAGCATCGTGGCAGCCACTTCCTGACATGCCTTCAACACCTCACCCGAAGAGAATCCGTCATTATTCTGCACCTGCACATTAATAGATGTAAACAGGTTAAAGCGGTTAATATTTGACGGACCATAGACACGCTCCAAACGACAGAACTCCTTCACGGGCGACATACCAGCTGGGGTACGAACATAGATGCTGTTCAACGACTCTTCTGTCTGGCGTGTCTCAGGTGAACCCTGAATCATCACACGGAAGAGTTTTCCGTATGCGTTGAAGTTTGACGCATAGAGTCCACCATAGTAACCCTGCAGGGTG
This sequence comes from uncultured Prevotella sp., assembly GCA_964539705.1. Lineage (GTDB taxonomy): Bacteria > Bacteroidota > Bacteroidia > Bacteroidales > Bacteroidaceae > Prevotella. Next base: position 6,095 of record CAZIKA010000133.1, read on the forward strand.
CTGAGGATAACAGAAGGCGAAACGCCAACCTGCTTACACTTAGCCACATCAACATGTACCATGTACTGTGGATATGCCGGGTTGTAGGAGGTCTGAGCCATCTGAATCTCAGGACGTTTATTGAGCTCTGCAATATAATCTTTCACGATACCGTAGAAACGGTTTAGATCACCGCCAGTACGGTCCTGCATCACTAACGACACGCCACCACTAGCCGAGAAGCCAGGAATCATTGGTGGCTGGAAGGCCAAGATAGATGCATCCTTGATATGAGCCGTCTTGATGAATATCTGAGCAACAACCATGTTGGCATCGAGCGGGTTCATGAAGAAACGATAGATGCCATCGCCCTCCCAAAGGCCGGAGATTTTCCACCACAGTCCTTTCTGACGCTCGCTAAACGGCTTCAGCTTAATAATAAAGGTGGCCTGGTCGGAACCCGAACCGGCAATGAAGTTGTAACCCTGAATCTGCTC
>CAZIKA010000134.1:0-6432 GCA_964539705.1 uncultured Prevotella sp.
TGGCAGCCAAGCGTGCCGGCATCACCGATATCGTGATGTGTCAGGAGAACGAGAAAGACATCCTCGAGATTCCCGAGATGTACCTTAAGGGCGTGAAGTTCCACTACGTGGAGAACGTACAGGATGTTTGGGATTTTGCCCTGACTAACGAATCGGTAGAGAATCCGATGATTTTCGAGATTGAGGAAGAAAAGGAGAAGGAGAAAACGAAATGACGTTTGAACTACAGCATACTGACCCATACAGCAGCGCCAGGACCGGCATCATCACTACCGATCACGGACAGATAAAGACGCCAATCTTTATGCCCGTAGGTACTTGTGGTAGCGTAAAGGGTGTGCATTTCTCTGAACTACGCGAACAGGTGAAGGCTCAGATTATCCTAGGTAACACCTATCATCTCTACCTGCGTCCAGGTCTCGACACCCTTCGCAAGGCAGGCGGACTCCATAAGTTCAACACGTGGGACCGTCCTATCCTCACCGATTCTGGCGGTTTTCAGGTCTTTTCGCTGACAGGCATCCGTAAACTGCGCGAAGAGGGATGTGAGTTCCGCTCTCATATCGATGGTTCGAAGCATATCTTCACACCAGAGAATGTGATGGATACCGAGCGTATCATCGGTGCCGATATCATGATGGCTTTGGACGAGTGTCCTCCTGGCGAGAGCGACTATCAATATGCCAAAAACTCGCTGGGACTAACTCAGCGCTGGCTCGATCGCTGTATCAAGCGTTTCAACGAGACAGAACCGCTATACGGACATCATCAAACCCTCTTCCCCATTGTTCAGGGCTGCAAATACAAAGACCTGCGTCAAGAAGCAGCCAAACATGTGGTAGACCGACTGGGGATGCTCAACGACGGAGGCGGTGCCTCTATTGGAGGACTCGCTGTTGGTGAGCCTACTGAGGTGATGTACGAGATGATTGAGGTGGTAAACGACATCCTGCCTAAGGATCGTCCACGCTACCTGATGGGCGTAGGTACGCCTCAGAATATCCTCGAAGCCATAGAACGAGGTGTCGATATGTTCGACTGCGTGATGCCTACCCGTAATGGACGTAATGCGATGCTCTTCACCTATCAGGGCACTATGAACCTGAGGAACAAGAAATGGGAGACGGACTTTACGCCTATTGATCCTGATGGATGTGATATCGACCGTCTGCATACGAAGGCTTACCTGCATCATCTGTTCAAGGCGCAGGAATTGTTGGCTCTCCAAATTGCCAGCATCCATAATCTGGCCTTCTACCTGCGACTGGTCACCGATGCCCGTCAACATATCGAGCAGGGTGATTTCACACAATGGAAGAGAAGTGTTATTGACAATCTTGGACGTAGAATATGAAGAATCTCCTAGCACGAATCCTACCGCGTCTTGACCGCTATATTATCAGTAAGTTCATTGGAACGTATATCTATTCCATCTTACTGATAATCAGCGTTAGTATCGTATTTGACTTTAATGAAAACTTAAACAAATTCGCTACCTATCATGCGCCTTGGAGTGCTATTGTTTTTGACTATTACGCCAACTTCGTACCCTACTTTGCCAACCTTTTCTCGCCCCTCTTCGTATTCATTTCCGTCATCTTCTTTACCTCGAAGCTAGCAGGGAATTCTGAGATTATCGCGATGCTGTCGGCTGGCGTCAGTTTTAAGCGCCTGCTCCGTCCTTATATGTTCTCCGCAGCTATCATTGCAGCCTTGAACTTCTACCTCGGTGCCTACGTGATTCCTCATGGCAACGTGGTGCGTCTGAACTTTGAGACACAGTATAAGAACAAGAAGCGCATCACGTCAGCCAGCAATGTACAGCTTCAGGTAGCTCCAGGCGTCATAGCCTATCTGCAGCAATACGACAACAATACCCGTCGCGGCTACGGATTCTCGCTAGACAAGTTTGAGGATAAGAAGCTGGTGAGCCACATGACTGCCAACGTGATTCAGTACGACACCATCTCCGACTCACGTTACCACTGGAAAGCCATCAACTACAAGATCCGCACATTGAAAGGACTTCGTGAAGAGATAGAGACGGGTGTGGAACTCGACACAATGATTATGATGGAACCGATGGATCTGGTCTTCAGTTCCGGTCAGCAAGAGACGTTCACCTCGCCCGAACTGCTCCGCTATATCTCCAAGCAACAGGAACGCGGTTCGCAGAATGTGAAACAATATGAGGTGGAATACCACAAACGCATAGCCACCTCGTTTGCATCGTTTATCCTAACCATCATCGGAGCCTCCCTCTCGTCGCGCAAGCGAAAGGGCGGTATGGGACTCTCGCTGGGTATCGGACTGGGACTTTCCTTCTCCTATATCCTCCTTCAGACCATCAGCGCCACCTTTGCCATCAACGCAGGTCTGCCTGCTATGCTGGCAGCATGGATACCTAATCTGCTTTATGTTTTCATAGCCTATTTCTGCTATCGACAAGCGCCAGATTAAAGGTGAAGGGTGAAAGGTGAAAGGTGAAAAAATAAAAAAAGAAAAGATGACATTTGAAGAAACATATTTGAACGATAATATCCTTGATGCACTCTATGACATGCATTTCGAGGAGATGACCCCTATTCAGGAACGCTGTATTCCAGAGATTCTGGACGGCTACGACGTGTTGGGAATAGCACAGACAGGCACAGGAAAAACGGCTGCCTATCTGCTCCCTATCCTGTCTATGCTCGATGACGGTGGCTATCCTGACGATGCCATCAACTGCGTCATCATGTCGCCTACTCGCGAACTGGCTCAACAGATTGACCAGGCAATGGAGGGCTTTTCCTACTATCTCGACGATGTGAGCAGCATTGCCGTCTATGGTGGCAACGACGGTTCACGTTTCGACCAAGAGACAAAGAGTCTCAGAGGCGGAGCTCCTGTGGTTATCGCTACCCCAGGCCGTCTGCTCAGCCATCTGAAGGTGGGCAACCTCGACCTCTCGCGTACCTCTTTCTTTGTATTAGACGAGGCCGACCGTATGCTCGACATGGGATTCATGGAGGATATTCTGAAGATCAACAGTCAGTTGCCGCCCACCTGTCAGAAGGTGATGTTCTCGGCTACGATGCCTGGAAAGATTCGCGAATTGGCCGTTTCTTTGTTGAACAATCCCGTGGAGGTCAAGCTGAAGGTGAGCCGTCCGGCAGAAAAGATCCACCAGATGGCGTATATCTGCTACGAGCCACAGAAGGTGGGCATCGTGGAAAACATCTTCAAACAGGGCAACCTGAAGCGCGTCATCATCTTCTGCGGTAAGAAGGATAAGGTGAAGGACATCAACCGCACCCTTCAGAAGATGAAGATCAACTGTGCCCCCATGCACTCTGACCTCACCCAACAGGAACGCGACGACGTGATGTATCGCTTCAAAGCCGGACAGGTGGATGTCCTTGTGGCTACCGACATTGTGGCACGCGGTATCGATATCGACGATATCGGTATGGTTATCAACTACGATGTGCCTCACGACAGCGAGGACTACGTACACCGCATAGGCCGTACGGCCCGTGCTGAGCGCGACGGACAGGCTATCACCTTCGTCAGCGATGCCGACTTCCGTTTCTTCAAACCCATCGAACACTTCCTGCAAAAGGATATCGAAAAGCTCCCCTTGCCAGAAGGACTGGGCGAGGCTCCCGACTATTCTACCTACAAATCCAACAAGTCACACGGAGCGCATAAGTCCCACAGGTCACGCAAGCCCCATCATTCAAAAAAATCCTCTGGCACGCAATTTGCAGGAAAGCATCCGAGAAAGAATCAAAAGAAAGGAAAAGAATGACAAGTCAGTTTTCACCAAAAGTCTCTGAAATACTGGCCTACTCACGAGAAGAGGCCCTGCGGCTATCGTCCAGCAGCGTGAAACCGGAGCATCTCCTGTTAGGGATGATGCGTATCGATAACGGTGCCGTCTACGATGTATTCAACCGGATGAACATCAAGAAAGAAGACATCAAATACTCTCTGGAAATGCAAGTTCAGGAGAGCGATGGCATCATACATTCCCTAAGCACACAGGATCTGCAGCTCAACGAGCAGGCCAACAACATCCTGAAGTTGGCAGTACTGGAAGCCCGTCTGCAGCACGATGAGCATGTAGACCAGCAGCATCTGTTGCTGGCTATTCTGCATGATCGTTTCGATAATGGTGCCAAGCAGGTGCTGGAAGCCCAGAATATGACCTACGACAATGTGCTCAGTATGTTCAAGGCGCCTAATACCAATGACGCCCTACAACTGCCTGAGGATGACGAGGAAGACCCAGAGACGCCTACCGGTCAGCATACCACCAGTACCAAAACCGATAATCCCAAAGAGAAGTCGAAGACACCCGTCCTCGACAATTTCTCTACCGACCTCACCCGTGCTGCCATCGACGGCAAGCTCGATCCCTGTGTGGGTCGTGAGCAGGAGATACAGCGCGTGATGGAGATTCTGGGACGTCGTAAGAAAAACAACCCCATCCTCATTGGCGAGCCTGGTGTGGGTAAGAGTGCTATCGTAGAAGGGATGGCTCAGATGATTGCATCCCGAAAGTGCTCGCCTATGTTCTTCAACAAGAAGATTGTGAGCCTCGATATGACTGGCGTCGTTGCCGGCACCAAGTATCGCGGACAGTTCGAAGAGCGTATCCGTGCCCTCTTGAAAGAGATAGAACAAGACCCCAATATCATCGTCTTCATCGACGAGATTCATACCATCATCGGAGCCGGTTCTACACCTGGCAGCATGGATGCCGCCAATATCATGAAACCCGCTTTGGCACGCGGCACCATCCAGTGTATCGGTGCCACCACGCTCGATGAATACCGCAACAGTATTGAGAAGGACGGAGCCCTGGAGCGCCGATTCCAGAAGGTGCTCGTAGAGCCTACCACACCAGAGCAGACCCTGCAGATTCTGCATAATATCAAGGACCGTTACGAGGAGCATCATCATGTAGAGTTTACTGAAGATGCCATCCGTGCTTGTGTCACTTTGACAGAGCGCTATGTCACCGACCGCGCCCAGCCCGACAAAGCCATCGATGCGATGGACGAGACCGGCGCACGCGTACATCTTCGCAACGCCCAGATTCCCCCTGAGATTGCAGAGATAGAGAAAGACATTGAGACCGTAAAAGGTCAGAAACAAGATGCCGTACACCAGCAGAACTACGAACTGGCTGCCAGCTACCGTGATCGTCAGACCGTACTTGAGAAGCAACTGGCAGAGGTACAGGCCAAGTGGCTCAAAGGCAACAACGATGACCGTCAGACGGTCACCGATGCCGAGGTGTCTGATGTCGTGTCGATGATGACAGGCATTCCCGTGCAGCGTATGGCAGAGAACGAGGGCGCGCGCCTGAAGAATATGGCTCCTACACTCAAGGCCAGCGTCATTGCTCAGGATGCCGCTATCGATAAGATGGTGAAGGCTATCCAGCGCAACCGCGTAGGACTGAAAGCCCCCAACCACCCCATCGGTGCCTTTATGTTCCTGGGCCCCACAGGTGTCGGTAAGACCTATCTGGCCAAGAAACTCGCAGAGCAGATGTTCGGTTCCGCCGATGCCCTGATACGTGTCGACATGAGCGAATATACCGAGGCCTTCAACGTGTCGCGCCTCATTGGAGCGCCTCCGGGCTATGTAGGCTATGAAGAGGGCGGACAGCTCACCGAGCGCGTACGCCGCAAGCCCTACTCTATCGTCTTGCTCGACGAGATAGAGAAGGCCCATGGCAACGTCTTCAACCTCCTGCTTCAGGTACTCGACGAAGGACGCCTTACCGATGGTAACGGACGCTTTGTGGACTTCCGCAACACCGTCATCATCATGACCTCCAACGCCGGCACCCGTCAGCTCAAGGAGTTTGGCAACGGCATTGGCTTCACCGCCTCTACGCTGGGACTCAACATGAATGAGAAAGACCGTGAGCACGCCCGCTCTATCGTGCAGAAGGCACTCTCAAAGCAGTTCTCACCTGAGTTCCTCAACCGTCTCGACGAGATTATCACCTTCGACCAGCTCGACCTTGATGCCATCAAGCGCATCATCGATGTAGAGCTCAAGGGACTGGTGAAGCGCATTGCCGATCTGGGTTATCAGATGGAGCTCACCGATGCCGCCAAGGAGTTTGTGGCCACCAAGGGCTACGACGTCCAGTTTGGTGCCCGTCCGTTGAAGCGTGCTATCCAAAACTACATCGAGGACGGCATCTGCGAGCTGATCCTTGCCGACAGCCTGCCACAAGGAGCCGCCATCCATATCGACAAGCATCCTGATAAGGAGGAGCTCACCTTTACTCCCACGCCATCCTCCACCCTTGGAGCATAAAGAACAAAATTACAGGAAAAGACCGACATCCTCGCGGAATGCCGGTCTTTTTTCATGTTTAATGTCCAACGCTTCTGAGCGCAGCGAATTTAATGTTTAATGTTT
>CAZIKA010000135.1:0-6417 GCA_964539705.1 uncultured Prevotella sp.
ACCCAGCCATTAGGCACATGGAAGAGGCATGGGAAGGTATACCCCTCACCATACTGCGAACGGGCAGACATGGGCGCATCGGCCTTATAGACCTCCTCGTAACTGGGTTTGGTACGCTCCCACCCTACCATCGATTTACTCTGAGGGGTGAGGAAGGTGGTGGTGCCTTCGGGCAGAGAGAAGCCCGTTGACTCGCTTAGGATAACGGCACTCTTAGGGTTGTCACCTTTCTGACGAGGGATATGATAGCGGAAGGCTATATCGTTGTTGCTGACCGAAAATTCTACAGAGATCTGCTGACCCTTCTCATTCTGGAAGTCAACAGTGAACTGTTCTGCCACATAGTGCATCTTCGCCTGTTTCACCTGACGCATCTCATAGGTTTTGTCCACATGAGAAGCCCTGGTATCTGTAATCTTCAGTCTTTTAGTAAAGTCACCAAAGTCGGCTTTAAAGCCCAATGCAGAGGATAATAGCATCTGCTTTCCGTCAAGGGTGACCCTATAGGTAGCCTGCGGACCTTCATCACTTACGGTGAGCAGCAGTTTCGCATTAGGAGACACTATACTAACCTCACGGGCCGATGCCATCATAGGGAGCATCAAAGCCAAGAATAACAATCCTTTCTTCATATCTTTTTACCTTTTCAATTTTTACATTTTATAATTATTTAATTTTTCCCAGCACTGCTTTCGCAATCTGTGCATCGCCAGACTCGGTGGGATGGATACCATCACCCTGCATCGCCTTACCATCGGCATTATCAAAGATGCCATGCAGATCAATAACCTCAAGGTTCTCTTCCTGAGCCACCTTATTAATGATAGGACTAATACTGTTCACGATAACTGAGTCGCTGATATTCCATGAGGGCTTATAGGCAGGAACGGGCGTACAGAGGATGATGCGGGGCTTCTCTGAACGCTGCATTTTCTTGGTGGGCTTACCTTTTTTATTCAGCACAGGCACCTTCGGATTGAGCTGGTCAATCATCAGGCGCAGGTCGCTTTCATACGCCTGAGCATCCCAGTTCTGAGGCTTTGAGTCGTTGGTACCCAGTTTGATAACCACCACATCAGCCTTGAATGCCAGTGCATCGCGCCACGCCTGCTCCTTCCAGATAGGCTGATCACCCTTCTGAAGCAGGGTTCGTCCGCTACGTCCGTAGTTCTTCACCACATAGCCATCGCCCAACAGCTTTTGTAATTGTCCAGGCCAAGCCTTCACATCGCTCATGTCAATGCCGTGACCATCGGTAATGCTGTTGCCGATACAAGCCACGCGGACAGCATCCTGACGGGGAGCCTTATGACAATTGAGCCAAACGGTAAGGTCGTTCAACATCTGGTTATGGAAAGGCCATGAAGAGCGGAAACCGAAACCGTGACCACCCGTAGGATAGACATACAGCGAACAGTCGTTACCCTGACGACGCATGGCGGAATAATAGGCGATACCATTCGTCACGGGAGGCACTACGCCGTCATCATTAGCCGTGAGGATGATAGCAGGAGGTGTCAAATGACGTACCACAGCGTTCTGGTTGGAGAACAGTTTCACCAGTCGTTCATCTTTCTGTCCTTCCTTTCCCAAAAAGTTCACGCACGAACCCTTGTGTGTCTCGCGCTCGTTCATGGAGATAACGGGATAGAAGAGGATAGAGAAATTAGGACGACAGTCGTACTCGCTATGTGTAGAAACGGTAGATGCCAGGTGACCACCAGCCGAAAAACCCATGATACCCACGTCCTCAGGGTTAATCTGCCACACCTTAGCAGAATCCCTCACCATACGGATAGCCTGTTGTGCATCGCCCATCGGAATCGTGCGGTCGCCATTAGGCATACGATACGTCAGCACGAAGAAGGCGATACCCTGCTGGTTAAAATACGTAGCCCAGTCATGCCCCTCGTGCTGGGTAGCCAGATGGCTATAGCCACCGCCGGGGCAGTCCACAATAGCACGACCAGAAGGACTCTCAGGCAGATAAGCCACCATATTAGCCTTCCCGTCGGGGGTGATGTTTACTGTGAATTTCTTAGCTGTCTGCGCCTGTACGGTCACCGCCGCCAGCATCAGGAGAAGCATCATAAGTTTGTGCATAGTCGAATAGTCTTGGTTTTTATTTTGCAAAGGTACGATTAAAACGAGAGAAATGCAAAATAAATCTATGTTTATTTTGTCATTCCAACTATATATTCTATATTTGCAAAGCAAAAAGCCATTTATTTATGAAAAGACTCTTATTCTGTATCCTACTGACTTTTTTCACCATTAGCATCGAGTCCCGTGCTAATAACTTTATTTTGAGCAGCCGACATATCTCCACCCGCGATGGGTTGCCAGGCAACACTATCAATGAAATCACGCAAGACCCTGACGGATTCATCTGGATTGCCACCAACAACGGACTGAGTCGATACGATGGACATTCCACTGTAAACTACTCCACACTATACAGAAACGGACAGGGTGAGACAGAACGTATAGGACATATCACCTGCGACACAACTGAATTATTGCTATGGATCAGCACGGCTATTTTTACCAATGCCTGCTATGATCTGCGGGAACAGCAATTTATTGACTGGAGCAATGAACCCGAACGACAACTGAACAAGTTCTTCCTTTCATCACGTGGTATGTTCTTCTATGGGCTGTCTTTTGGTGTGCGTCAGGCAGTACAGCGGCAAGTGAAAGACTACACACATGAAAATGGCAAACTGCCCTCCAACGATGTTCTCACCATCTTAGAAGACAAGAGTCACCATATCTGGATGCTTACCGACAAAGGCATCTGTCTGCTTATGCCCGATGGAAAGACCAAGACACTGCTATCAGGAACCAAAATTATTGCAGGAGCCACAGATGCCAACAATACCTATATATTAAATAGCACGGGCGAAATCTTTGTCTTCGACAGTCAAAAGCCCATAGCTAAAAGCCAAAAGCCCATAGCCCATCTGCCAGCCATTCCCAAGATCAACACCAGCTTTGTATGGAGAAACCAGTGGATGATTTTCACCGCCAACGAGACATTTGCCGTAGATCTCGGAAACGGCAAGGTTTCCACCATCGACATCAGCAACGGGCTCAGTCAAGGCGAATGTCAAGGCTACCATTTCATTGCCAACGAGAGTGGGCGTTTATGGATCTTTCCTGCTGATGGCGACATGCAGTCGATGTTGCTCATCCCTGATGCCCAATACTCCAGCAACAGGGGACGTAAGTTCCATATCGCTACAAACAAGTCTGGCCTATTCTATATTGCCACCTATGGAAACGGTCTGTTCGTATGGAACCCTAAGACAGGAGCATCAACCCATTTCGCAGCTAACAACGAGCAACCGCTGTTTGCTACCGACTATCTGACATATGCCATCTGCGATCAGCAAGACAATGTTTGGTTGGGCACAGAGGCCGCAGGTGTCTACTGTCTGACCAACCATGTCGGTACTCCTCGTCTCATCAAGCCTGAGCCACAACATAAAGGCGACTGGGCTAACGCCATTAGTACCATAGCAAAGAACCCTGTCACTGGAGCCTATACCATTAGCACACGATGGGGAAATATATATCAATATTCCACCGAAGACAGCAATATCAAGAAGGAAGGTGCGTTACCATCGAGAATCACGGCATCATTCTACGACCGCGAAGGCCATTTCTGGATTGGTACCGATAAGAACGAAGTCTATATTGACAATCACCGCTGGCCACTACCCCATCGTATTACGGCTTTCTGTCAGGATGCCAAAGGACGTATCTGGATAGGGACGTATGGCGGCGGACTGCTGATGACCAGCCAGAAAGAACTTGAGATGCAGCATTTCAAGCAGTTCCTGACCGATGGAATGAACAAAAGTCGTATCAAATCACTATCTATCGACAGCCGCGGAATGCTATGGATAGCCACCAACGACGGTATATGTTGTACTGACAGCCGCAGAGCCTCCATCAGCGAGGGCGATTTCCGTTGTTACAATAGGGCAAACAAAATGTTCAACCATAACGAGATCTTTACGCTGTTCTGTCATAACGACTCCATCATCTGGATAGGCGCAGCAGGCAGTGGACTCCTCAAATGTTTCTTCCCTTCCGACGGCAGTGTTCCCCTTACCGAACGAATCACGACCAAGGATGGTCTGCCCAACAACAACGTCTATAGCATCTGTGCCGATCGACAAGGCAATCTTTGGGTAGCCACAGAGGGTGGTACAGCCTGTGTGAATAGTCTGAACAATATTGTGAGCCATGTGGAACTAGGACACATAGCAACCGAGAATGCTGCCATCTGTTCCAACAAGGGCGATATTCTCTTTGGTACTACCAACGGTCTGTTGGTTCAAGTGCCCCCACTCCCCACTTTCCACTCAACACTTCTCACTCCTCGCTCTCCCGCCATCACCGATCTTCGTATCAATGGTATTTCGGCTTTTGAGTCAGAAAGATTGCACGACCATGACTTCAAACACGATGAGAACACTATCTCCTTCTATTTCTCCGACTTCAACTACGCAGCCGCTTCCAATGCCCTCTACCAATACTATCTGGAGGGAATAGAATCCAACTGGCAGCCAACGACAACAGATTTTCATGTCGATTATCGTAACCTACGGCCTGGCCATTACGTGTTCCATCTGCGTGCTGGCAACAACGGCATCTGGACAGAGCCTATCACCTTCGCATTCACCATCAGTCAGCCGTGGTACAACACCTGGTGGGCCTGGGTTATCTATCTGGCCGTCATCGCCCTCGTCACATGGTATATCTATCGTAACTGGAAAGAAAAGTTCGACCTGCACCAACAGATGAAGATGGACCGTCAACTGATGGATTTCCGTACCCGTCTTTTTACCAACATCACTCACGAATTCCGCACCCCGCTGGCCATCATCAAGGGAGCCATCGATAAGTTGGACAGCCAGCAAGCTGCCGTACAAACAGCACAGCGTGGCACAAAACGTCTGCTGAAGCTGGTCAATCAGTTCATGGAGTTCCGCAAGACATCGACAGGCAACCTGCGTCTCCATGTGCAGCAAGACAACATCATCAGTTTCGTCAAGGAGATTTATCTTGACTTCTGGGCTATGGCACAGCAGAAGGACATCCAGATCACCTTCACCCCTTTTACCCGCGACTATCAGGTACCGTTCGACCATAACATCGTTGAGACCGTTGTCTACAACCTACTGTCGAACGCCATCAAATACACGCCAGAACGTGGCAGCGTGGCCATCAGACTGAGACAGGAGGAGCAAAGACTGATCCTCTCTGTGGAAGACACGGGGCCCGGCATCAGCGAAGCGCAACAGAAAATGCTGTTCCAACCCTTCATGAACGGCTTAGCCAGTCAGGGCGGCATGGGCATCGGACTCTATACCGCCCATCAGATGGCAGCCATTCACAAAGGCACCCTGACATACGAGCGCACCGACGGCGGGTCGCGCTTCACGCTGACACTGCCCGCCGACGACAGTCCCTATACCGCCGCCGACTATCTGGACAGCCAGCAGCCTATGGTCCATAGCCAGCAGAGCGCAGCCCATAGCCAAGAGCCCGCTGCCCTCATCCGTGAACTGCAACCCGAGGCCCTGAACGACCAGACCATAGTCATCATTGAGGACGACCTGGACATGAAAGAACAGATACAGCACGAGATAGCCACCTATTTCCGCACGAAGACCTACGCCAACGGACAGTCGGGCTACGAAGGCGTGAAAGAAGAGCAGCCCGCACTGGTTATCTGCGACGTGATGCTGCCCGATATGGACGGCTACGACATCGTGACACGTCTAAAGCAGGAACCTGACACTGCCCAGATTCCTGTCATCATGCTCACCTCACTGGCCGACGAGAAACATCAGATTCGTGCCTATCAAGCCGGTGCCGACGACTATATGACGAAACCCTGCAACTGGAACCTGCTCATAGCACGCGCCATCCAACTCATCAAGTGGAGAAAGGAAGCAGACCAAACACCCGAACGACCAAACGACCAAACAACCAAACAACCAAACAACCAAACGACCAAACGACTAATTACTTCCCAAGCAGACAAATTGTTCTTGACAAAGTTGGAGACGCTGACTGCCCAGCATCTGAGCGACAGCAATTTCAATATCGACCAGCTGGCTACGATGATGAATATGGGGCGCACCAAGTTCTTCGGGAAAGTAAAGGAACTGACAGGAGTCTCGCCCAACAAATACATCGTTAAGGCCCGTATGGAAAAAGCCGCCGACCTGCTGGCCGACGGCGAGTTGAATGTCTCTGAGGTGAGTTACAAGGTAGGCATACAAGACCCGAGCTATTTCAACAAGCTCTTCAAGTCCTACTATGGTGTGATGCCCAGTAAATATGTGCGTGAAGCTCAATAGACAATTATCTCACCACCATGCGGATTGAAGTCAATCA
>CAZIKA010000136.1:0-6294 GCA_964539705.1 uncultured Prevotella sp.
GGCATCATCGCCGAGTTCAAGCGCCGCTCACCCTCAAAGGGCTGGATCAAGGAAGAAGGCCGTGCCGACATCATCCCGTTCTCTTATCAGCAGAACGGTGCCGCCGCCCTCTCGATTCTGACCGACGAGAAATATTTCGGCGGCAGCGATGACTTCATCAAGACCGCCCGACATGCCGGCGTGCAGATACCGATCCTCTACAAGAACTTCGTCATCGACGAGTACCAGCTCTTCCAAGCCCGACTCTGCGGCGCCAGTGCCGTGTTGCTGATTGCCGCCGACCTGTCGAAACAGGAGTGCAAGGCATTGTTAGGTACAGCCCACGAGCTGGGACTCGAAGTGTTGCTCGAGATGCACTCCGAGCCCGAACTGGAATACGCTGAACTGGAGCCCGACATGTGTGGCATCAACAACCGCAACCTCGGCTCCTTCGTCACCGATGTCCAGAACTCTTTCCGCCTCGCCGAGCTTCTCCCGAAGGATGTCGTGAAGGTCAGCGAGAGTGGCATTTCGAACCCAGATACCGTCCGCGCCCTCCGCGCTGCCGGTTTCCGTGGTTTCCTTATCGGTGAGAACTTCATGAAGACTGCTGATCCAGGGACTGCCCTCAAAGACTTTATACAGAAACTATGATTATCAAGGTTTGTGGTATGCGTGATGCGGAGAACATCCGCGAGGTAGAGGCTCTGGGCATCGACCTGATGGGCTTTATCTTCTGGCCCAAGTCCAGTCGCTACGTCAACGAGCGTCCCGCTTATCTGCCAACGCAATGTAAGCGTGTCGGGGTGTTTGTCGATGAGGATGTTAATACAATCAAGAAGTTAGCCAATGATTACGCCCTCGACTACATCCAGCTGCATGGTTCTGAGAGTCCTGAATACGTTCAGCAACTCCGTAATTGGCAAGTCATCAAAGCCTTCAACATCGCTACAACAGAGGACTTAGAAGCCACCAAAACCTACGAAGGAATTGTGGACTATTTCCTCTTCGATACGAAAGGGAAAAGCGTTGGAGGCAATGGCGAGAAATTCGATTGGTCTGTGCTCGAAGCTTACCACGGCGATACACCCTTTCTGCTCAGTGGCGGCATCGGCCCTGACGATGCAGAGCGAGTTCGAACCTTTCAACACGAAAAGTGCATCGGCATCGACCTCAACTCCAAGTTCGAACTTTCCCCTGCCCTTAAAGACATCAATAAACTTCAAGAATTTATAAAAGAATTAAGCATATGAATAAGATAAACCAAGTTTTCGCCAACCGTGGCGACAAGAAACTTCTTTCGCTTTACTTCTGTGCAGGCTGTCCTACACTCGACAGCACAGGCGACGTGATTCTCACCATGCAGCGCCGAGGCATCGACTTCATTGAGGTCGGCATACCCTTTAGTGATCCGTTGGCGGATGGCCCCGTCATCCAGAGCGCTGCCACACAGGCCCTGAAGAACGGCATGAACCTGAAGACCCTCTTCGCCCAACTCAGAGCCATCAAAGACGATGTACAGATTCCCCTCATCCTGATGGGCTATCTGAACCCCATTCTACATTACGGCATCGAGGCCTTCTGCCAGTCGTGCGTGGAAGCTGGTGTTTCTGGAATGATCATTCCCGACCTGCCCTTCAAGGACTATCAGGATATCGTGAAGCCTATCGCCGACAAATACGACCTTCGTGTCATCATGCTTATCACACCAGAGACCAGCGAGGAGCGCATCCGCTTCATCGACGACAATACCGACGGTTTCATCTATATGGTATCGTCAGCCGCCATCACGGGCGCCCAAAAATCCTTCGACGATGCCAAGCAGGAGTACTTCCGTCGCATCAACGGCATGAAGCTCCGCAATCCCCGCATGATCGGCTTCGGCATCAGCAATGCCCAGACCCTCAAAGCCGCCCAAGACAATGCCGCCGGTGCCATCATCGGTTCGAAGTTCGTCACCCTTTTGAATGAAACAAAAGGTGATGCCGATGCAGCCATCGATCAGCTCTTTGACGCACTTCGCAAGGCGTAAGTTTCTTCATTCATTTTATTGCTTTCGAGGAGCTTGCCAATCGAAAGGGAGGAACTGCCTGTTCCTAATCGAGGAGCTGCCAGTTCGAAGGTCTCGAACTGGCAGCTCCTCGGCAGCGTTTATTTAGTACGCTTGTTCATGGACGCCCTTAACGGCACGACCTGATGGGTCATTCATTCCTTTGAAGGCGGCATCCCATTCGAGGGCGATGGCAGTAGAGCAGGCTACTGAGGCCTCGCTTGGAACACTCTTGGCGGCAGAGTCGCTTGGGAAGTGTTCAGCAAATATAGAACGATAGTAGTATTCTTCCTTGTTCTTTGGTGGGTTGATAGGGAATCGCTCTGCAGCGTGTGCCATCTGCTCATCGGAAACCGCTGCCGTCGTTACGGCCTTCAGGGTGTCAATCCACGAATAGCCTACGCCATCGCTAAACTGCTCCTTCTGGCGCCAAGCCACTGCCTCTGGCAGCATATCGGCAAAGGCCTCACGCACAATCTTCTTCTCCATCGTCTTGCCTGGGCACATCTTCGCCTCGGGGTTGGTACGCATAGCCACATCGAGGAACTCCTTGTCGAGGAATGGCACACGCCCTTCCACACCCCAGGCGCTTAGACTCTTGTTGGCGCGCAGACAGTCGTAGAGGTGCAGCTTAGAGAGCTTACGAACGGTCTCTTCATGGAAATCCTTGGCCGATGGCGCCTTGTGGAAGTAGAGATAACCTCCGAAAATCTCGTCGGCTCCCTCGCCACTGAGAACCATCTTGATACCCATCGACTTGATAACGCGCGCCAGCAGATACATGGGTGTTGAGGCGCGAACGGTAGTCACATCGTAGGTCTCGATGAAGTAGATGACATCGCGGATGGCATCCAAGCCCTCCTGTATAGTATAGTTGATTTCGTGATGGACGGTGCCGATATGGTCGGCTACCATTTTGGCTTTAGCAAGATCAGGTGCCCCCTTCAGGCCGACTGCAAAAGAGTGCAGGCGAGGCCAGTAAGCCTTGGTCTTAGAATCGTCCTCGATACGATGCTCGCTGAATTTTTCGGCAATGGCAGAGATGACGCTGGAGTCAAGACCGCCTGAGAGCAGTACACCGTATGGCACGTCAGACATCAGCTGGCGCTTCACCGCATCGGTGAGGGCATCGTGAATAGCCTCTACAGAAGCCTCGTTATCTTTTACAGCATCATAGTTGAACCAATCACGCTGATAATAGCGCTTCAAACCGGGCTCCTTACTCCAATAGTAATGTCCAGGCAGGAATGGCTCGTAACGTTCGCATTGGCCCTCGAGGGCTTTCAGCTCTGAAGCCACATACACCTTGCCGTCGTTGTCATATCCTATATAAAGAGGTATCACGCCAATGGGGTCGCGAGCAATGAGAAACTCGTTCTTCTCCTCGTCGTAGAGCACGAAGGCAAAGATGCCACTGAGGTCTTCAAGGAAGTTGATACCTTTTTTACGATAAAGCGCTAAAATCACCTCACAGTCGCTGCCCGTTTGGAACTCATACTGACCAGCATACAGTCGACGAATCTCCTGATGGTTGTATATCTCGCCATTCACAGCCAATACCTGCTTTCTGTCGGGCGAGAACAGGGGCTGTCCACCTGATTCTGGGTCAACGATGCTCAAGCGTTCGTGAGCCAAGATAGCAGAGCCACCACAGTAGATGCCACTCCAGTCGGGTCCGCGGTGACGGATTTTCTGACTCATCTTCAATGCCTTCTCGCGGAGCTCATGCGTCTGCTCCTTCACGTCTAATATAGCAACTATTCCACACATAATCTCAATGCTTAATTCTTAAACCTCAAATCTTATTGGTTGCTCCAACTGGCGATGCGGTCGAGCGCCTCTTCCGTTTTCTCGTGACTGCCAAAGGCGGTGAAGCGGACATAGCCCTCGCCTGCAGGACCGAAGCCCACACCAGGCGTACACACCACGTTGGCTCCATAGAGCAGGTTCTCGAAGAACTGCCATGAGCTATTGCCATCAGGTACGCGCATCCAAATGTAAGGCGCGTTCTCACCACCATAACACTCGAAGCCCAGCGAGCGAAGCGTTTCAAGCATCTGCTTGGCGTTCTGCATATAGTAGTTGATGGTCTCCTTCACCTGCACCTTTCCTTCTGGCGTATAGATGGCCTCGGCAGCACGCTGGGAAATATAGCTGGTACCATTGAACTTCGTACACTGACGGCGATACCACAGGGGGTTCAAGGCGATGCGCTCGCCTGTCAGAGTAGCAGCAGTGAGGTCCTTCGGCACTACGGTATAGCCACAACGGATGCCCGTGAAACCTGCTGTCTTCGAGTATGAATGGAACTCGATGGCACATTTTCGTGCACCACGAATCTCATAGATAGAGTGAGGGATGTTATCATCCTGAATATAAGCCTGATAAGCAGCATCATAGAAAATGAGCGCATCGTTATGCAGGGCGTAGTTCACCCATTTACGCAGTTCCTCGCGCGTGATGACCATACCCGTGGGGTTGTTGGGATAACAGAGATAGATAACGTCCACGCGACGTTTGGGAATCTCTGGTACGAAACCGTTCTCTGCATTACAGGGCATATAGATGACGTTAGACCATTTGCCGTCTTCCACCGTTCCTGCACGACCAATCATCACATTCGAGTCGATATACACGGGGTAGATAGGATCGGTGACACCAATCGAGTTGTCCCAGCGAATCAGTTCCTGGATGTTGCCTGTATCACTCTTCGCACCATCGTTGACAAAAATCTCGTCGATATCCAGATGAATACCACGAGGCAGGAAGTCGTTTTTCAGGATGGCCTCACGCAGGAAATCGTAACCCTGCTCAGGGCCATAGCCACGAAAACCATTGATAGTGCCCATCTCATCGGCAGCCTTATGCATCGCCTCGATAACAGCAGGGCACAAAGGTTGCGTTACGTCGCCGATGCCCAATGAGATGACGTCGGCCTTGGGGTGCATCACTTTGAAGGCGTTCACCTTCTTGGCTATATCTGCAAACAGATAGTTGTTTGGCAGTTTCAGGAAATGTTCGTTTACTAATGCCATATTTTTAATATTCTATTTCTCCTTCAAATACGAATTCTGCAGGACCAGTCTTATAAACGTGATTGTCGCTTTCACGCCATTCGATAGTGAGCGTGCCACCATCCATGACGATATCTGATTTCCGTCCTGCCCTGCCTGTGAGACAAGCTGCTACTGCGGTAGCACAAGCACCTGTGCCACAAGCCATCGTGATACCACTGCCACGCTCCCAAACACGGGTGCGGATGATACCATCAGCCTCAACATGCGCAAATTCGATGTTGCAGCGTTGAGGAAAGGCGGGATGATGTTCGAGTTTACATCCCGTCTCCCCCACTTGGTCAGTATTATCGGTAAAGATTATGTAGTGCGGATTACCCATTGATACGAATGTGCCTTGATCCAAGCCTCGAGAGGCAATGAACTGCGAAGCGTCCTCCAAGATAGGTTCACCCATATCTACCGTAACGCTCTTCACGATGTTGTCCTCAACATGCAGAAGAAGTGTTTTGATGCCTGAGAGCGTCAGCAGACGGATCTCGGTCTTATCTGTTAATCCTCGCTCATACAGGTATTTTCCTATGCATCTTGAGGCGTTTCCACACATCATCGCCTCACTTCCGTCGGCATTGAAGATGCGCATAGAAAAGTCGGCCTCAGGGATGGGGGACTTATCAATGAGTACTAAACCATCGGAACCGATGCCCTTATGACGATCACTCCAGCGAATGGCCGCCTGAACGGGGTCGTCAATGGGATGCTGTGACACATCAACATAAATATAATCGTTGCCACAGCCATGCATCTTGGTGAAGGGAATCTTGCTCATCTTGCTATCCTCAGTTTTGGGTGCAAAGGTATTACAAAAAGTCAGAAAAACAAAAAGAATTACGTACTTTTTGAATGAAGAAATAAAAACAATGTATCAATTTGTTATTATTTGATAGCATATTTATATCAATTTGATAATAAATAGTAGAAAAGACACTCTATTTTGTTACGGATTGAAAGTTGCATGGTTTTTCTAGACTTAAACCGTTATGCGTTCCTTGTATATGATGGTGTTTTGAAATACCTTTGCAGCCAAATTACACAATAATAGTTGAAAAAGTAAGGATAATATGATGAACAAAGGTTTGTACCAGAGCGACTATGAGCACGATGCGTGCGGCGTGGGCATGGTGGTGAATATTCATGGTGGAAAGAGTCATGAACTGGTGGACAATGCACTGAAGGTGCTGGAAAACATGG
>CAZIKA010000137.1:0-2831 GCA_964539705.1 uncultured Prevotella sp.
CGTCCTAACTTCACGATATTGTTCTACCCAGTAATCTCAATGGACGAGAATGTATCGCATAAGTGGTCGTGCCGTAACTTCTTAGGCGCAGAGGGACAGAAGGATGAGGCCTTGGTGCGCGACTTCTCTACGCAGAATGCCGTGAAGAAAGGCGAGACACCGCCTGCCATCATTATCATGTCGAGTGATGACGCATTGGTGCCTCCCCTGACGAATGGTCTGGAATATTATAAGGCAATGAAGAACGCAGGGAACGAATGTGCCATGATGATTTATCCAAATGGAGGTCACGGCTACGGATTCGGTCCCTGGTTCAAGTATCACGATGTGATGCTAGCTACGCTTGCTAAATGGCTAGAAGCGCGCTGAGAAATCAATTAGTTGCCTGTACGGATGTATTCCAGGGCGCGTTCCAGCTGGTTGTCGCGACCGGTAGTCTGCAGCAGGTTTCGGTCGAGTTGAACCTCAATGTCTGGTGTTACGCCTACGCCTTCCAGAATGCCATAATCGTTAGAGATGGTGGTATTGGCGGGGATATAGGCCCAGAATGGAGTCTGATTTTGAATGCCTACTGAACTGGCATAGTTTACAGAATAGGCAGAAGGGTCTGCCATGAGCAGACACAGACCACCGTGGGTACGGGTACCGATAAGACGTGCGTTGGGTATTGCCTTGGCTCCTAAGCTAGTGATCTCAGCCATGCTGACAGAGTTGCCGTTGGCCAGTACTACGATAGGCTCGGTGATAGTTTCGTGGGCATCTTCGCGGGTCTTGAATACCTCGGGTGTAAGCGGTGAGTAGTCGAAGCGACCAATGCCTGTCTTGAAACGAGCTGAGGCAAACGTATGGCCGCCAGCAGGCAGCATGGAGCCCAGCACGTACTGATAGTCTTCGGTATTGCCGCCTCCGTTGTTACGTACGTCAATGATAACCCCCTTCAGCTGTCCAACCTTGTGGAGCGACTGGATGGTATCTGTCCACTGAGCCAATGCCTTACACAGGCGGTCGGCAAGATAGTCTTGATTGGGGGTGCCGCCTATTGCACCTTTAACGTATCCCGAAATAGCGAATGCGTTGAATTTCAAATATGCAATATTATCTTTAAACATGGCATATTCCAGTTTGATCCAGTTGCCCTGGTCAATATCGAATGTTTGGATGGAGATGCCAGCTTCTGCACATCTTGGAACCAGTTCGGTATTGTAGTCCTCTATGTCGGAGGGAGTCTGCAAGGTATAATTGTCAAGGGCCGCTTTCAGATCCAGGTTCTTCTGCAACAGATAGTCGTCCAGGTCGGTGGGCGCTACCTTGGCTTGCTGCGTGGCAATGATGGCATTAAGCTGTGTCTTAGCATTTTCGATTTGTTCATTGATGAATGCTGTGGGGTAGGCCGTGCCGTCTTTGTAGTCGCTTACTTGATTCTCACCAGCGGCTGCAGTTTTGTAATAGTCGAATGAGGGAGCCTTTTCGAGGTTGGCATCAGGGCGGTCGGCATTGCGCAGAGTTGATGGACTTATCATGATGAAACTCCCTGTGTGCAGGTTCTTCACTTGCAGGACGAAGTGACCATCGTGCAGGGGCTTGGCAATCTCTTTGTACAGAGCCTCCAGTTCAGCGTCTGTTACTGGGTTCGTTGATTTATCACGTTTGTCGAGCTCTTCCATCTTAGGCATGTAATGTGAGTAAACATCGTCCCAGTTCAGACCATATTCGGCCTCATAGTCCCAGATGCCGTAGTTACAGTTGAGTGCTGTCCATACGCCCTTGAATTGACCTGTAAAACTGGTATTGGCTGCCTCAAAGGTCAGGACATCATACTGTCCGTATGAAGCGACGTCGTCACTTGTTTCGCGGCAGGAATTCATGGTCAACATCATTGCGGCTGCTGCCATAAGGATATATATCTTCTTCATTGTTGTAATCATTTTGTTTGTTAGAATATATAAACGACTCCAGCCTGGATGGCTATTGTGGTATTGTATCTTGGATCCTTCATCACCATATAGTCTTTCTGAGTACTGGTTGTGCTGTAGTAGCAGCGTGTTTCTACCTGGGCTGCCCAGTGTTGGGAAAAGCGGTATTCCACGCCAATGCCTCCCACCATGCCGCAATCCCAGCGTTGGTCGCGGTCGCTGTTGAAACTAACATCTTCTTTGATGTCGGTGGTCTTTTCGGTGAACATATTCAAAAAGCTTCCCTTGATTGAACTGCTCGTCCAGTAGCCTCCGTAAACGCCAAGGTTGAGGAATCCCCTCACTTTCTCTGCACCGAAGCTGAACGATGCCATTACAGGAAGCTGCAGGTAGGCATTGCGGGTGTCGTAGTCGGTAGAGGCCAGAAAGCCCGTTCGGTGCTGACGATGGTTCTTCTGTGTCCAGTTCAGGTCGGCACGTACTGCCAACCAATCGTTGAAATCATACTGTCCTGTCACCCCCGCAGTCATACCCCATTGGCCTTCATAGTGCCAATCGGTCATGTAGTGCTTGTCAATTGAGTAGTGATTCCATGCGCCACCCATCGTGACACCGGCTCTCCACTGTGCAGCGGCTGTCATCGCAAAGACTAACAGCCCTGCCATTAATACGATTTGTTTTTTCATGTTATTGTTTTTTCTTGTTATTGGTAAATAGGATTACTGTTTAGTGGGTATTTCTGTTAATTCTTCTCATGATGTCCTTCTTGTTGGCTGTATCGACAGGCATCAGGTACCAGCGTACGGTCCATTGTAGACTCTCGCCTGGCTGCAGAAGGGTATAAGCGCCCTGGCTCTCCAGTTCTATATACGATTTACCTCGGTTGACATAGACCTGCACTTCGGCCTCGCCAGGTGC
>CAZIKA010000137.1:2931-6269 GCA_964539705.1 uncultured Prevotella sp.
GCTGGTAATCGTCAGGCGGTTGTCCTCTTTCTTTTGAATGGTGTAGGGCTGCTTGTCGAACTCAGGCACAGGGGGCCAGTTCCATTCCTTCTGAGGCGAGGTCCAAAACGTGCTGCCAAAGCTTTCCGGCCAGCGCGACTGCGACAGCACTTCTTGGTCTTGATACTTCAGCGAGAGAATCTTTCCACCTTTGTCAGGGTTGATGGTCATCGTTAAGTTGCCGTTTTTCAACGTGAAAACTTGGTCACCGCCCTCCTGGGCCGAAACCGTGAGCATGGTGTATGTCAACAGGACAGATAATAGAATCAGTTTCATTGCTATGGTCTTTTTTAGTTATACGGTGCAAAGATATAAAAAAAATGGTAATGGCCAATTGCTAATTGCCAATAATTTTATGACTATGCCGTAGAAAACCTAAACTATTAAATCAATGTGTATGAAGAAAAGGCATTCTTCTTATTGCCTAGTCTGCCGCCCTTCCAGCCGTGCGGTCATTTCCGTCTGCCGCAACGTGTTGTCGATACGTAGCGCGGTGTTTTCCAGTGCCTGCAGCGTCGTGTCAATGGTCTCGTCGTGGATCACCCCTTCCGAAAAACTGGCCAACAGTCCGATGACCACACTTGAAATAGCCACTACAAAGCCCGCCACCCAAAGCGATAACTGGATGGAGAACGATGTGCGTATCTTTTTTAACAGGGGCATAGGCATATTAAATGTGGGGCTAATAGGACTTCAATAGCCATTCGTCGCGCCAATGCACCACGGGCTTGCCATTCTCGAACTCAATGGGCAGCCAGATGTAGCGGGCATCGCGCGGGCGGTGAGGGCGCCAGATGTCGGCCATGAAGATATATCTCACCTCTTGTTTCTCACTTCTCACCTCTAAGATAAACGTGCTCTGCCCGTTGAAGGTCTTTTCTTCCAACGGACCGCGACAGGGGTTGGGATGCTGTGTCCATGGTCCCCAGATGCTGGGGGCAGAGAACATACGGGCCTCGTTGGGTGCCCAGCCGGTGCAGCCAGAGGTAATCATCCAATAGGTTCCGTCGTGCTTGAAGATGGCGGGCGCCTCGTTCTGACCGCCAGGAGCCACGCGGGTATAACGGCCTGTGTGGTGCAGGTAGTCGGCTGTGAGCTCTGCGATATGCAGCGTGAAGTTCTCTTCCGACGAGAAGATATGATAGGCTTTACCATCATCATCTACGAAGAGCGTCATGTCACGTGACATCTGCCCCGTAACGAAATCACGCTTCAAGTACTCGTCAAAGTGCATGGGCGAACCTTCCACGGGCCATGTACCGGCATTTGCCCTTGAGGAATACAGGAACTTATACGGGCCTTCAGGACGGTCGGCTACAGCCACACCATAGCGGGCAGCGTTATAGCCCTGACCTTTCAGCTCCAGATGGAACCACATACAGAACTTCTTCGTTACGGGGTTATAGATAACCTTTGGACGTTCCAGGATGCAACCACGCTCAATGTCGGAGTCGGTCGTTGCGCCGCGTCTTCTAAAGTTACGGTTATTGCTTTGGTTTGGTGCAGGTTCTGTAACGCTCAGTGCCACGCCGCAGTTATGCCAGTTCACCAAGTCCTTAGACGAGTAGCACATCACGCCCACCATCGCGTCGCTGGTACGGTCGTCCTTATGTTCACCGAACCAATAGTAGGTGTCTTCGTATTTCATCACTCCACCGCCATGGGCGTTGATGTGGCGTCCACCGTCATCATACCACAACTCGCCGCTGCGGATAACCTTCTTTTTCTTCTGCTGTTCATTCCAATATTGTTCCAAGCGCTTGGCTTCTGCTTTTGTGATGTGGATGACACTGCCGTGCTTGGGCGATACGAAGTTGGTCATCTTCATCTTTCCTTCACCAAAGCGGCCCAGCGGCGTGAAGGTTTTGAAGTCTGTGGTCTCTACAAAGCCGAAGTTGTTAGGTTGGATAGTGTAGATGTCGTACATCACGACCCATTTGTTCTCACCGATGCGTTTCCATACATTGGGTGCCTCGCAACCTGTGCGCTCCGTGTCAATCTGCTCGGCGTGGTAGTCGTCGAAATGGTTAATCTTGTCGGATATCATATACTTGATGCCGCCAGGGTTCTCTTGCGACACGTAAGTCATAAAATAGCGGCCATCAGGCATCGGACAGATATCGGCATCAAGTACCTGAATGGTCGAGTCTGGATATTCAAAAAGCAATTGTGGCTCAGTCTCCAGTGTGGTGAAGGCTTCGTCTGCATAGCTGTAATAAAGCTTTGTCCTGCCGCCTGCCTGTTGGCGGATGGTGAAATAGACCATGGGTTTACCTGCCTGCGGATCCCAGATGGTCTGCGGAGCCCATGTACAAGCTACCTCGCCAAACTTTTCGGGGAAGAGCTTGTCGATGCGAGCCACGTGATGCGTCCAGTGGATCAGATCGTCAGATGCCATCAACACCAGTCCGCGGTTATTACCCCATCCGTATGCCTCAGGGCGCTCCCATTGTGTGGTGCGAATGCCCTTTTGCTTACCGAAGATATGCAGGTCGGTCATTGCGATATAGAACTTGCCATTAGGGGCACGATAGATATGTGGGTCACGGATGCCGTGCTGCTCAGCTATCGAGTCACCCGAGATAATAGGCTCGGCATTGTTTACCGCCGTAAACGTATAGCCGTCATAGCTGATGGCCATGAATAGTCCGTGTGTAGGGTCACTGAAATACGTAAAAAGATAGGCACCCATGTCCTTTTCGGTAAGGGCACGCTTGGTTTTCGCCGCTACTGACAGTGTCATGAGGGCGATGAGGGTAAGGAAAAACGTACGTTTCATGATTATAGTCATTGTTTGATTATTAGTTTGTCGCCGCTCAGGTCCACCTCAAAAAGATGGGGAATGCGTACTGTGCGCCCATGGGCATCTTTTGAGTGATGATGTACGGACATCACCCACTGGCCGTCAAAGCGCTGGAATAGCATTGAGTGACCGTAGCCTGGCGGTGTGATAGGCTCTGGCTCCTGAATCCAGGGACCGTCTAGCGTGCCGCTCTCGCTGTAGGCCACGCCCTGCGTATAGACATCAAAGACCCACGAGGTCCATACCATGCCGAGGCGTCCTGTGTCTGTGCGGAAGAGGTAAGGTCCGTCGGTCACCTTGTTCCAAGTGATTTCTCCCTTGTCGTTCTTCTCACGGCTCCACGGAGAATCGCTGGCACGGAAGAGCACCTGCGGTTCGCCGATGGTACCACTGAGATCGGGCTTTAGTTCAATTTTCTCCATGGTGCCGTTCCAGTTTTGCAGCCACTCTCCGCAGAATATCATATAGGGCTTGCCGTCGCTATCCTTCCAATAAG
>CAZIKA010000138.1:0-6206 GCA_964539705.1 uncultured Prevotella sp.
TGTTTTTGATGTTAATACTATCCGCATCGTACCTTGACCACCGTGGCTAAGTTAAAGCTCGGTTGGCGAGTCCGCTCTGTGAGCGACTGCTCTTGATGCTGGGTGCAAAAGTACAAAGAATAATTGAAAAACCCAAGATATTCTCAAGAAAAAGATATAAGACACTCGGGTACTGCCCCCTGCCTCGTAACGATGTAAGATGTTAGCCTGAGGTAAGAAGCTACAATGAAATATGGCTATGTCCTGATTAAATCGGGATAGTCAATAATACGCATTTCAGTAGCTCCGCAGATCTCTTGGGCATAGTTATTAAGTAGATGAAAACTGGCGTAGTCTGATGAACTATCAGCTTGTTAGATGCTCAGTTCATCGTAGCCACGATAGATACCTTTTATTGTAAAACCGCAGCAAATACCCGCACGCCTTACCGCACGAATAGCAGCAAATTGAAAAGTGAAAATTGAAAAATTTGTTGCTGCGATTGCCTTTTTCTGTATTTTTTTGTAATTTTGCAGCCGAAAGCACGAAGTAAGCAAGGAATGAAACTATATTCTGACGAAGAACTGGCCGAGATACTGGACCAGGATATATTCCATAAGATAAGCGAGGCTGCCGACCGACTGGGCGTAGAATGCTACGTGGTGGGAGGATATGTGCGTGATATCTTCCTGGAGCGCCCATCCAACGATATTGATGTCGTGGTGGTGGGTAGCGGCATTGCTGTGGCTAAGGAATTGAAACAGATGCTGGGTAAAAAAGCCCACCTGAGCGTCTTTAAGAACTTTGGAACAGCGCAGGTCAAAATGGGAGATGAGGAGGTTGAGTTCGTGGGGGCTCGTAAGGAGAGCTATAGTCACGACTCACGGAAGCCTATCGTGGAGAATGGTACGCTGGAGGATGATCAGAACCGACGCGATTTTACTATTAATGCGATGGCTATCTGTCTGAATAAGAGTCGATTCGGAGAACTCGTGGATCCCTTCAACGGATTGGCTGATTTGGAGGATGGTATTATAGCAACTCCATTGGAACCAGGCATTACGTTTAGTGACGACCCCCTGCGCATGATGCGCTGCATCCGCTTTGCCACACAGCTGAACTTCCAGATTGAGGACGAGACTTTCGAGGCGCTGGAGCGGATGGCTGACAGAATCAAGATTGTGAGTGGTGAGCGCATTGAGGTGGAACTCAACAAAATTATCATGTCGCCCCATCCCAGCAAGGGCTTTGTGGATTTGCAGCGTTGTGGATTGCTGAATATCATCCTGCCCGAGGTTGCTGCTCTCGATATCGTGGAACAGAAGAATGGACGTGCCCACAAGAATAACTTCTATCATACGCTGGAGGTGCTGGAGAATGTAGCAGTAGGGGAGGCTGCTCTTTGGCTTCGCTGGGCTGCATTGCTTCACGATGTGGGTAAGACGAAGTCAAAGCGTTGGGATCCTGCTATCGGATGGACTTTCCATAACCATAATTATATTGGTGCGAAGATGGTGACTGATATCTTCCGTAGGTTGAAGTTGCCGATGGGTGCAGAGATGAAATACGTTCAGAAACTCGTCGACCTCCATATGCGTCCACAGGTGATTGCTGATAGCGAGGTGACCGATTCGGCTGTGCGTCGTCTGCTGAACGATGCTGGTGACGATATCGATGACCTGATGACGCTCTGTGAGGCAGATATCACGTCGAAGAACGAGGTGCGTAAGAAGATGTTCCTCGAGAACTTCCGCATGGTACGCGAAAAGCTGGCTGACTTGAAGGAAAAGGACTACAAACGCCTGCTGCAGCCTGTGATTGATGGTAACGAGATTATGGAGATATTCCATCTGAAACCATCGCGCGAGGTAGGTACCCTGAAGCAGTTCCTGAAAGATGCCGTACTCGACAATAAGGTGGAGAACGAACGCGAGCCGCTGATGCAACTGCTGATGCAGAAGGCAAAAGAGATGGGACTGGTGGGCAAGTGATGAGTAAGAAGTTTAACTAAATAAAATCAGAAAAGAAATGGAAGAAAAGACTCCTTTTTACAAGCAAATATGGTTCTTGGGCGGTATTGCTACCCTTGCCATCTTTACCTTGTGTTTTGTGGCTCTCGACTTTGTTGGAAGTCCCGATGAAGACAAGGTGCCCGAAGTGGAAAATGAAGTGATTGCTACGCTTCAGACCAACGAACCCCTTATCAAGATTGCACGAGAGCAGGGATGGATTGACGCTGATGCTACGGAATTGAACAGCGTTGACGTGGTGGCTATCGACAGTATCGGTACTATTTTTAGTGGTAGCGACCTGCAGTCGTTTACAGAATTCCGCTACTTCTTGAGCGTGAAGGAAATTCATGCCGACGCCTTTGCTCATTCAGACCAGTTGAAGACAATCACGGTTCCTGCCAATGTGAGCGTTATCGATTATGGCGCTTTTGCTGATTGTCCGGCATTGGAAGAGATGAGCGTGGATACCGCTAATACCCACTTTGACTCACGCGACAACTGTAATGGCATTATCTGCACCTGGAAAGGCAAGTTGATGTTGGTGGCTGGATGTAAGAACACGGTGCTGTCTGATCGTGTCTACCATATTGCTCCTCATGCCTTCCGAGGCTGCAAACAGCTCACTTCTATCGCCTTCCCAGAACGCATGGAGACGATAGGCGATTCGGCATTTATGGACTGTACGGCTTTGAAGGAAGTGTCTGTGCCTCAAGGCGTTCGCTTCGTAGAGCCAGGTGCGTTCATGAACTGTAAAGCCTTGCAGACATTGAACCTCCCGAAGAGTATTGAGCGTCTGCAGAAAGATGCCTTTAAAGGATGCACCAGTTTGACCAAAATCGTATGCCCTAAGAAGTTCCCACCCATCATTGAAGAGGCTTTTGATTCTTATAATGCCACAGTCTATGTGCCGGAGGGATTGGAGAATAAGTATTTCTCTGATAAGTCCTGGAAGTACTTCAAGGATGTCAAGGAATTGAAATAGAGTGTTAATAATATGTAAAAAATAAGGTGTAGGTGCTACTGCTTACACCTTTTTTTGTAGCTTTGCAGTTTGAAAACTATCCGTATGGATGTGAGTTTTCGTCAAGAGAAAGAAATTTATATATAAATTTAAGAACAGAAACTGATATGAAAAAGAACAGAATGATGCTGGTTGCAGCGGTTGCAACCGTGCTGGTGTCGTGTGGTGGCGGCGGTGGCCGTCCTACTTTTGGCGACAATGAGTATCCTGTGGATACTGTAGGCGTTCAGAATGCTTCGCTGCAGTCCACTTATCCTGCTACTATCAATGGTGTCCAGGACGTGGAAATCCGTCCGAAAGTTTCAGGATTCCTAACTCAGATTAATGTGACAGAGGGGCAGACGGTGAGTGCTGGACAGGTGCTCTTCGTTATCGATAACGAGACTTATCAGGCCCAGGTACGTCAGGCTCAGGCTGCTGTGAATACAGCTCAGAGCGCTGTAAACACAGCAAAGCTGACGTTTGACAATACAAAACAGTTGCATGCAAGCAAGGTCGTGGGTGACTATGAGTTGCAGACTGCCGAGAACACTTTCCTTAGTGCACAGGCTCAGTTGGCACAAGCTCAGGCTGCTTTAGCATCAGCCAAGGAGGCTCTGAGTTTCTGCTATGTGAAGAGTCCTGCTAAGGGTGTCGTTGGTACGCTGCCTCTGAAGAAAGGCGCTTTGGTGAGTGCCTCTAATGTGTTGACCCATGTGTCGGATATCAGTACCATGGATGTTTACTTCTCAATGACAGAGAAGGATATGCTGACGATGTCGCAGGATGAAGGCGGTCTGAACGGTGCCGTTGGCGCCTTCCCTGCAGTAAAACTGCAACTGGCCGATGGTACTGTGTACGGTTATGAAGGCAAGGTCTCGTCAATCAGTGGCGTTATCGACCGTGCAACGGGTTCTGTGCAACTGAAGGCTCAGTTCCCCAACCCCGATAAACTTTTGAAGAGTGGCGGTTCGGGTACCATTATTATTCCTCGTACAGCAGATGCCTCTATCGTGATTCCCCAGAACGTGGTGATGGAAGTGCAGAACAAGAAGTTTGTCTATCTGTTGAAAGATAGTAATAAGGTGTCTTATACCGAGATTACTGTTGATCCCCAGAATGACGGCAATCATTACATCGTCACCAGCGGTTTGAAAGTTGGCGACAAGTATGTGACCAATGGTATCACAAAGTTGAGCGACCAGATGGTAATTGTACCCATCACGCCTCAACGCTATCAGGAGAAAATCCAAGAGCAGGCTAAGGCTATGTCTGCCAGTGACATCGTGAATGCGATGAAGAAATAAATAGTAAATAGTAAATTGTCAAATAGTAAATTAGTATGACTTTTACGAATTTTATCAAACGCCCGGTACTGTCGACGGTGATTTCTATCCTCATCGTTATTTTGGGTGTTATCGGACTTCTCTCGCTGCCTATTGAGCAGTATCCCGATATTGCACCGCCTACTGTTGTGGTTTATACACAGTATCCTGGCGCTGATGCTGAGACAGTGAAGAACTCAGTAATCACCCCATTGGAAGAGAGTATCAATGGTGTGGAGGGAATGGACTATATCACCTCAACGGCGGGTGCTGGTTCGGCTCAGTTGAGCATTCTGTTCCGTCAGGGCATGAATGCCGATATGTGTGCCGTGAACGTGCAGAACCGCGTACAGCAGGCTCAGGCCTTGCTGCCTGCAGAGGTAACGCGCATCGGTGTGACGGTGATGAAGCGTCAGACCTCGCAGGTGCTCATGTACTCTATCACTTCCGATGGCAGATATGATGACGAGTTCCTCACCAACTATGCCAATATCAACATCGTGCCGGCACTGAAGCGTATTCAGGGCGTGGGCGACGTGCAGAGCCCTGGCTTGAAGACCTATGCTATGCGTATATGGTTGAAGCCCGACGTGATGAAGCAGTACAACCTGATGCCGTCCGACATCAGTGGCCTGCTGGCAGAGCAGAATATCGAGGCTGCACCCGGACAGTTTGGTGAGCAGAGCGACGTGGCATACGAATATGCCATGCGCTACACGGGTCGCTTCAAGACTGCCGAGGAGTTCGGAAACATCATTATCAGCAGCGATGCCAACGGACAGACGCTGAAACTCAAGGATGTGGCCGACATTGAACTGGGCGGACAGCAATACACCGTTTCAATGAAAAACAACAACATACCCTCGGTGATGGGTATGGTGCAGCAGATTGCCGGTTCTAATGCCAACGAGATTGCCAAGCAGGTGAAGGCCGAACTGGAAGAGCAGGCCAAACTGTTCCCGCCGGGCATGATCTATAAGATTAACTACGATGTCACGGAGTTCCTCTATGCCAGTATCGAGGAGGTTATCTTCACCCTGCTGTTCACGCTGGTGCTGGTGTTCATCGTTATCTACGTGTTCCTGCAGGACTGGCGCTCTACGCTGATTCCTCTGATCGCCGTGCCCGTGTCGCTGGTGGGTACATTCTTCTTCCTCAGCGTGATGGGCTTCTCTATCAACCTGTTGGTACTGTCGGCCCTGCTGCTGGCTATTGCCATTGTGGTCGATGATGCCATTGTGGTGGTTGAGGCCGTACATGCCAAGTTGGACCAGGGCTATAAGAGTGCGCTGACAGCCTCTATCGATGCCATGAACGAGATTTCGGGTGCTATCATCTCTATCACCCTGGTGATGGCGTCGGTGTTTATTCCTGTATCGTTCCTGGGCGGCACCACCGGTACGTTCTATCGTGAGTTTGGTGTGACGATGGCTGTGTCTATCTTTATCTCGGCTCTGAATGCCTTGACGCTGTCGCCTGCCCTCTGTGCCATCTTCCTGAAGCCCCACAGCAAGGACGGTCACAAGCAGCTGTCGCGCATCGACCGTTTCCACCTGGCTTTCAATACTGCCTACGACAAGATTCTTGGAAAGTATAAGAAGAGCATAGAGAAGTCGGTTCGCAAGCCGGTCATCATCATCATTGCCGTTGTGCTCGGTATCGCCGCACTGGCTGGCACGGCTTCCGTAACAAGCACGGGTCTGGTTCCAAGTGAGGATACGGGTACCATCTTCTGTACCATCTCCATGCCCCCTGCCACCTCTGTGGCTCGCACCAAGCAGGTTATCAGTCAGGTCGATTCTATCCTGGCTGCCGACCCCGCAATCCAGAGTCGAGAGCAGATTCAGGGTTACAACTTCATTGCCGGTTCGGGTTCCGACCAGGCCACCT
>CAZIKA010000139.1:0-5972 GCA_964539705.1 uncultured Prevotella sp.
GTGCGAGAAATGATATACCGCAACCGCGATGTGGAAGATCGCTGCTGCGGCATATTCATTGAGCGTTGTCTGGATTTGCTTTAACGTACCAGAATCTTCTTTCCGTTTCTGATGTAGAGTCCATTTCGTGGATTCATGACGCTGCGTCCCTGTAGGTCGAAATAGTTGGTCGTTGGCTTTTGGCTCTTGGTAATGTCTTTGATGCCATCAGTCACGCCATCGGTATCTCCGCGATCGGTCATCTGATTCAGGGCTATGATTTCTAACAGGCTCAATGAGCGGTCGTAAATCATTACATCGTCAAAGCGGACATCAGCAGAGCCCCAGAACGAACCGTTTCCAAGCCATAGCTCATCGCAAGAAGCCATTAAGTCGAGAATCAGGTTATAGTCGAAGCCCACTTTTGTGGTGGCTTCCTTTCCATTGAGCGACTCTTTATATTTGTCTGTATTCTTAGCACCATTTATATAGATGGTGATGCCGCCTGATGTAGAGTTGACTGTTCTCGAAAAGGTGATAGTCACCAAATCCCATTTGCCAGGAACGAGTTTTCCTGTCTTCACTGTCTCAGGGTGATTGATATCGATATAGTTGCCATTGCCATTATTGAAGCCCACATATAGATTGCCCGTCATATAGAGACGCTGAGTGCCATCACTCATGCCGAGCAAGGCATCCCACAGATTTTCGTCTGTACGCTTCACAAAGAACGAAATGGTAGCACCGTTATTCAACTCTTTTCCCTTCAACGGGTTAGGTATAGCCACATAACTCTCCTTGCCATTGGCTCCGAAATTCAGGTGTACGGTGTTGCCATTGCGCAGTTTCTCTGTGTTATCGATAGTAGGCAATGCTGCTGTGCTGTTCTTTTTCAACTGAGCCTTTTCGGTAGTGTTCACCTTATTTGTTAGTTCTTCGCTGTCGAAATCATAATGAGCTATCAATCCGTTGGCCCATGTCTCTGTATCGTATTTGGCATTTGCCTCTGACATAGCCTTAACAGGATATGACTCCTGCCAGAAGTAGTTGGCACATGTCAAACGGGCTGTGAGTGTCACTTCTGTATCTTCCTCCAGTCCTATAGGGTAATACTTGCCGTAGTCGTTGATGATGGTGGGATGACTGCTGCTCCATTCCAAATGTGTCTGGTCTCCATAGAGTGGCATACTGCCGTAGAGGTCGATGTTCTTTTTAATGCCCTGATTAGTGACAACGGGCAGTTTCTGGTTCTTTATCTGATAAGCCAGTTCGTATTTCGGGTGATACTTGTAGGCCCATGCGCTCACTCCCCCATTGCTGACAGCAGTAATGGCTACGGCGTGCATATTGGTATAGTCCATCGTCTCTTCATAGACAATGCCGTTATAGACCGTTCCTGCCAGTGTCAGCGTGATATAATGCGTACCCTCTTCAATGCTCCATTTGCCTGTCTTGCTACCTGTGATACTGCCGTCGGCATTCAGCTTGATGGTAACGGGTGTCACCTGTACTAGGTTGTTATGATCGTTGGCAAACGGATGGATCAACAATTGATAAGTACCTGTGATTTCTTCTTTGGCAAACGGTTGCTTGGTCTTGATATCCTCGTTGGTAATCGTCTCACCATTATATTCAAAGGGAGAGGCAACGAGCCAACCATTCTTGTTTTGGAACAACTGATGTACGCGTACTTCGTGACCTTCGAAAGCTGTTTTGTTTGCATCGCAGAAACGGGTATGGTAAATCAGATAGGTACGTCCGTCAGGAGCATCTATCACGGAGTTATGTCCCTGTGAGCGCTCACCTTTTGGCATGAATCCCCAGTCGCTATAAGGCCCCATCAGTTTCTCTCCGCGTGCCGCAGCATTTGGACCGTAGTTCAGTGAATAACTGGTGAAGACGGCACTACGGTTTCCTCCATCGGTATAGGGACCATTAGGATTCTTTGAGCGGAACACACGCATCTCGTAACCACCCTTCTGATCCAAGAAGCCGTAGCTCATAAACAGGTAGTAGTAGCCACCAATATATTCTATATAGGCACCCTCGCCCGATACGTAGTAGCCGCCTGCTATGCGCTTGCCGAAATAGGGGTCGCCGTCGGTAGTGCTGTAGGTCACGTCATAGTCGCGCAGACCTGTCTCCTCATCAAGTTCCAACATGAAGATACCACCACTCCATGAGCCATAAGCCATCCACAGCTTGCCCTCCTCGTCATAAAACACACAGGGGTCGATGTTATTGGGCATACCCAGTATTCTGGTATTCACCCATGTGTTGTAACGTGAGGGTAGGGTGGTCATTGTGCCCAGTACTAGTTCAACGTCGGTATCCTTAAACGAATGGCTACCATTATCAAATCCGCTGATTACCACAGGAGCCTGATACTCGTAGGGCCCTTCTATCTTATCGCTGGTAAGCAGGATGATGCTGGAATGCCACTTGTCACCATTCACACTCAGATACTGGCACCACTTCTGCATCACGGGGTTGTAGATCACATCTGGTGCCCACATATTGCCATCAATATTATAGCTGGCATCCGTACGTGCTGCCCAGTCTTTCGCATTAAAAGCAGGCAGGTCCACCTCTACGCCACCTTTCTTTACCTTTGTCACCTTTGGCGTCACGAAGGCATTAGCATTACTGGCGTTGTTATTGCTTCCCACCTTCCAAGGTGAGGAAAACCACGTCCAGTTCTGCAAATCGGTGGTATAGGCCTGAGCGCGATGTGAACCAAAGATATAATAGCGCTTGCTTGTAGGTTCATACACCACAGACGGGTCGTGTACGCTCTGCCGTTTCTTGGATACGTTTTTATATAGCGATTTGGCTTCCGTGGTGGTAAGCTCCGTCTGTGCACCGGCTGAAACGCCAGTCATCAGGGCAACCAGTAAAATGTAGAATTGTTTCATTTCTTAGTCGTAGTTTTTAGAAATTTGCGGACAAAGGTACGATTAAGTGAGCAAAAAACAAAATGAAAACACATTTTTCTTTTGATTTTCGAACGAAAGTACCTTCGAGCGAAGCTCAGAGGTACGATTAAGTGAGCAAAAAAACAAATTAATTTGAATTTTTTCTATGATTCTTTGGCATTTCAGAAAAATAATATGTACTTTTGCAATTGTGAAAAAAGAGGACTAATAATGTCCATCGTATTAATAACATAATTAAAATTATAATAACCTTATGAAACAATTCTATTTCTTTTTTTTATTTGCATTTCTTATGCCTTTGACCCTTTGGGCAGAAGAACGGGAGTATACGGATACAGAGTATCATGTGAATTACACATATGATACCGAGGGGACTACGGCTATAGTGAAACGGGGAAATGGTAACGTAACAACATACAAAGAAAGGTACTATATTAATAAAAGACGGAAAGAAGTATTTCAAATAATAAAAGGAGAAAGGCAATGTCTGTATCCAATTTTTCTTTGCCATATAAAATAAAAAACAAAATATAAAACTATGAAGATTACTATTATTATCAGGAAATGGTGTGCTACATTATTATTGATGGCATTACCTTTACTCTCATGGAGTGCCCCGTATTATATTGATCATGAGGGGTTTTCCTATTATGGTGTCATTGGGCGTGAACTGTCGGTAATAGGATGCTCTCTATCTGGCGATGTGGTTGTCCCTTCAAAAATCATTTGTAATGACTTAGAATATGATGTGACAGCAATCAGTGGAGGATTTACTGACCATCAGGATTTGACATCGGTTACTATTTCCAATGGTATAACAGTTATTGGAACATCGGCCTTCAGTGGTTGCTCAAACCTCCGTGAAGTAAATCTGCCTTCAACATCCTTGGTGGAGATAGGCAGTTCAGCCTTTTCAAAATGTCTTAGCTTGAAATCCATCACCATTCCTAACAGTGTGGAAACGATTGGGAATGGGGCATTCTCCGGTTCAGGCCTTACTTCTATATCTATTCCTAATAGTGTGACGAAGATAGAAGGTGCCTTTATGGATTGTGCAGACCTGGCTTCTGTCAAAATAGGAAGCGGGTTGACAACAATTGGGGCAAGCACATTTCAAAATTGCACCAGTCTTTCTTCCATCATAATCCCCAAGAATATTACCCGTATAGAGGGCAGTGCCTTCAGTGGCTGTTCCGGTCTTGTTACGATGACTATCCCTGAGAGTGTAACGTATATAGGAACATCTGTTTTTCAGGACTGTACTGGAAGACTGAATATCAATTGTAATATTCCTGGGCCTGTGCATTATGACCTTGGTGTGTTTTACGGAGCCAAGTTTACGGAATTGGTGATGGGCGACAGCGTGAAGAGCATCGGTTGGAATGCCTTTGGATACGATGGGAACACCTTCCTTACCTCTGTAACCTTTGGCAAGAACGTGGAAACTATCGGCAACAACGCATTCTCTGGTTGTTCTTCTCTCACTTCCATCACTATTCCTAATAGTGTCAAGACCATTGGGAATCAGGTATTCTTCCGTTGTACCGGTCTTAAAACAGTTACTATTGGTAGTGGATTGGAAACTATGGGTGGCGGTGTGTTCCAGGAATGTACTGCCCTGCAGTCTGCCAGCATCCGGTCTGGAAGTATTGGCAGCTCGGCTTTTGCAAGCTGTACGAATCTGGTAAACCTGACGTTGGGCGATGGTGTGACGAGTATAGGAAGTAGTGCTTTTAACTCTTGCAGTAGCCTATCTGTGGTAGATATCCCCAGTAGTGTTAATAGCATTGGGAGCACTGCTTTTTATGAATGTTCCGGCCTTACTTCCTTTACTATTCCCAACAGTGTGACGAGTATTGGTGAGTGGGCTTTCGGGTATTGCACAGGCAAGGCTTACATCAACCGTAATATTACAACGAATAACGGGAATCCTTATGCTGGTGCCAGATTCACAGAGGTGTTTGTAGGCGATGGTGTGACCGAAATAGGCAATGATGCTTTCAGGGAAATGTCCACTCTTACCTCAATATCCCTGCCCGATGGATTGCTGACTATTGGAAATAATGCTTTCTTTAGTTGTAATGGGTTGACTTCTGTAAAGATTCCGGCTAGCGTGACGAGCATAGGATCTCAGGCTTTTTGCAATTCCAAGCAAATGAATCTCGCACAAGGCTCTGTACTATCTTGCGAGATAGGCAATGAGGCATTCGCCGGATGCACCAAACTGACGGCTGTTACTTTTGGCCCGAATGTGGGCAACATCGGCACTTCGGCCTTTGCTCGTTGTGAAGCGTTGGCTTCTGTCTCGGTTCCCAAAGGTGTAACGAAGATGAAGACGATAGGTCAGTATGCCTTCAGCGAATGTTCGCAGATGGGTGCCTTCGACTTCCCCAGTTGCGTGGACAGCATTGGGTATGGCGCATTTGAAAAGTGTTATAGCCTGACGTTGGTAAACCTTCCCGAGGGGCTGCGGACGATTGAGGGCAGTGCCTTCTTTGGCTGCTCCGGCGTTACCTCTGTCACTATTCCGAAGAGTGTTCAGACAATGGGAAGTAACATATTTAATGGTTGTCAGGGTACAGCATATATCTATTGTAACCTTCCTGGTTACTCTGAATGGAGCTCACCTTTCACTGCCGCTAGGTTCTCCAGCATTGTATTAGGTGAGAATGTAACAGAGATAAGCGACTGGTTTTTTTACCAATGTCAACAGCTGAGGAATGTAACTGTGGA
This sequence comes from uncultured Prevotella sp., assembly GCA_964539705.1. Classification (GTDB taxonomy): domain Bacteria; phylum Bacteroidota; class Bacteroidia; order Bacteroidales; family Bacteroidaceae; genus Prevotella. The sequence goes on from CAZIKA010000139.1 coordinate 5,649, forward strand.
ACGTACCACACCCGTAGAGATTGGTGGGGCCGTGTTCCCCTATCGCAGTAGTAGTACGCTGTATTGTCCCAATGGAGGAAAGTACAAATACAAGGAGGCGGATTACTGGAAGGAGTTCCAGAACATCGTGGCACCTCAGTATAAATTGACCTACGAAGTAGATGGTAAGGTGTACAAGACCGACAGTATCGATTTTGAAGCTCCCTTAGTTGCGATTGAAGGACCCACTAAGGAGGGGTACACTTTCTCAGGTTGGAGTGAGATACCAAAGACGATGCCAGCAAACGATGTCGTGATAACAGGTGCATTCAAGGTTAACAAGTA
>CAZIKA010000140.1:0-5920 GCA_964539705.1 uncultured Prevotella sp.
GGAGTGCAGGAAGGCGACGACGCGAAAAAGGCTGTCACGCCTGTCACGCTGTCACGCCCCCCATTGATTCAGCCTGCGAAGATAGCCATAAGGAGGAGTCCTGTCTGATGCACTAATGCCGAGATAACCCAAGCAAGCACGGTGGTATAGACGGCAGAAGTGAATGCCCAGCGCCAAGAGCCCGTCTCGTTCTTAATCGCAAAGATAGTAGCGAGGCAAGGGAAATAGATGAGCACGAAGAGCAGGAAACAATAGGCCTGAAGGGTGGAAAGCGTCTCCAAGCCGCCTAAAACGCCGATGGTAGAGGCTACAATCTCCTTGGCACCCACGCCTGCTATGAGCGAAACGTCAAGTTGCCATCCGAAGCCCTGAAGCGCGAAAAGCGGTTCTACGGCCTGTCCTAAACGCCCTATGATGCTGCTTTCCATCGATTCTGCTACCCCTGTGAAGCTAAAGTATCCCATCGCCCACACTAAGATGCTGGCTACGAGGATCACGCCTCCCATCTTCTTCAGGTATTCCTTGCCTTTCTCCCACGTATGGCGTCCAATGGCTCGGAACGTGGGGAAACGATAAGGTGGCAGTTCCATCACAAACGGAGTATCCTCGCCTTTTATAATAAAGGTAGAGAAGATCTTGCTCACGATAACCGAAAGGATAATGCCAATAAGATAGAGCGACACCATGACCCACGACTGATACTCTACGGCGAAAAAGGTGCCGATAATCATGATATAAATTGGCAGACGGGCTGAGCACGACATCAGCGGGAGTATCATCATCGTAATGAGTCGCGAACGACGACTCTCAATGGTTCGTGTAGCCATCACCGCAGGCACATTACAGCCAAAGCCCATCACCAGCGGGATAAACGACTTGCCGTGAAGTCCCATCTTGTGCATCAGCCTGTCCATGATAAATGCGGCTCGCGCCATATAGCCCGAGTCTTCCATGATGGATATGAAGCAATAGAGAATCAGAATCTGAGGCAGGAACACGATAACGCTGCCCACACCGCCTATAACGCCATCGACCAGCATGGAGCGCAGCATCCCCTCGGGCATCGTAGCGCCTATCCATTCACCCAACCACTCTACGCCTGCATCTATCCAATCCATAGGATACTGACCAAGCACGAAGGTGGTGTGGAACATCACGAAGAGGATAGCGAAGAACACAGGGAAGCCCCATACGCGATGCGAGAGTACGGCATCGATACGATGGGTGGTACGATAAGTGTCCTCCTGTTTTCCCGTAGCATAGCCCGCCTCCTTCAGCGCACCATTGATAAAGCCGTACTTGGCATCCATGATGGCTGTCTCAGAGTCAGAGCCCGTCTCGTCCTGCACACGTGAAGCTGCCTTATCGCGAGCCGAGAGCAACTGCTTGCGGTCTTCAGGACGATGTTCCTCAGAGAGGTGCTGACCGATAAAGCGCAACACCTCACTGTCGTGCTCCAGCAGTTTGATAGCCAGATAGCGGGTGGAATATTGCTGGGTGATATGCTCGTCTTTCTTCAAATAGTGCTGTATATGACTGATACCCTGCTCTATCTCGTGTCCGTAGTTGATATGCAGATGACGCGCGCTGCCGTGCTTGCCCTCATAGACCTGAATAACGGCACGGAAGAGCTCTTTCACACCCCTACCCGACTTGAACGATGTGGGAATCATGGGCATACCGAAGAGCGAGGACAGCGTCTGGATATCGAGTTTATCGCCTCGACGCTCAAACTCATCGTACATATTCAGGGCACACACCATACGCACATTCATATCGACCAACTGGGTGGTGAGATAAAGGTTACGCTCCAGATTAGAGGCATCCACCACATTTATCACCACATCAGGCATTTGCTCAGAGAGGTGTTTTCTGACGTAGAGCTCCTCAGGGCTGTAGCACGAAAGGGAATAGGTGCCTGGCAGGTCGGTAAGTATAAACTCGTAGCCGAACATCGAAGCACGGGCCTCAGAGGCATCAACGGTGACACCGCTATAGTTGCCCACATGAGCATGGGCACCTGAGGCGAAGTTGAAGAGCGAGGTCTTACCACAATTGGGATTACCCACCAACGCCACATGGATGACACGACGCTCGCGCAGGGCCTCGTGGTGCAGATAATCCTCCTCGTGACCTTTCAGAACGGCTGGCGACATCTGCAGGTTGGCATCCACATCAGAGACCACCTCAACCTGATTAGCCTCGTGATGACGCAGAGATACCTCGTAACCCATGATGCGATACTTCACAGGATCCTGCAAGGGAGCATTCTGCAGCACTTCTATCTGCTGACCCTTGATAAAGCCCATCTCGATGATTCGTTTACGGAAACCACCGTGACCCAGCACTTTTACAATGACACCCTTTTCGCCTGTCTTCAGTTCTGAAAGTTTCATGCTTATTCTTCGATATTATTGAGGGATTTGGCAAACGATGAAAAGAGGTTGGCGATGCTCTCGGTAGGATAGAAACGCAGGAAACGAGCCGAGCGACGCGTGTTCCATACGATAGCCGACTTATTGCTGGTATGCACAAAGATATCCTTGCCTTGCGAGAACCGCATCTGCTCCTGACTATGAGGAATGGAAGAGGCAATCCGCTCAAGATTAAACTCTGAGGGGTTTACAGTAAAAGGCAACTCCTCGGCTTGAAGTCCCATCAGCTCGATAAGCAACGCCCCTTCGAGCTGTATCATCTTCTGCAGATGGAACTTGGCAATCCATTTATTCAGCTGCTCACGGTCAACCTTTGCACCCCGTTCACGAATCTGTTCGCCTACCACCATCATCTGGCGCACCCAATGGTCATCACGCAAAAGTCCGTAAGCCAAACGCAGCAACTCCTCCAGCAACTGATACTCTGCTGACGAGGAACCGACTTTCTCGGCTATCGATGCCAGGCGCTTCTCGAGCTTAGGCGAGAGTGAGGTACGCACTGGGGTAGTACGATTGGAATTGTCTGAGGCCAGGTTAGCCCATTCCGTTGTAATTTCCTCTGGGATAACCTGAATAAAGAATTGCTCGTTGAGCACCTCAAGACCTGCAAAGGTCTCGGCCTCAACGCCGTGAGCTTTGGCAAACAACATCGTCTTCCGCCATTTGCAGGCCGACATCGGTTCAACCAATTCCTGTTGACCAAACTCGCCTGCTCGCAAAAGACGGAAAAAATTACGTGTTGTTATATCCATAGCGTATTGTGTATAACGCTGTACCACAGCGTTAAAAGGGGTATATTACAGCGTCACCCCGTTTTTAAAGATTGAAATCTCGCGATAGTCGTTCTCCTCGTTGCGAGCCAACTCACCACTGGCTACTGCCAGCACCTTGTCGATAAACTCAGGAACGAGCTCATCCATCGTACGACCCTGAATCAACTGACCTGCCGAGAAGTCTACCCATTGGGGTTTACGCTCTGCCAGCGTGGGGTTGGTGGCAATCTTCATCGTAGGAACAAAGGTGCCGAAAGGCGTACCACGACCTGTGGTGAAAAGTACCAAATGACAGCCGCAGGAAGCCAGAGCGGTAGCAGCGACGAGATCGTTACCAGGAGCCGAAAGCAGGTTCAAACCTGTAGCAGAAAGGCGATCGCCATACTCCATTACACCGCTTACAGGGGCACGTCCGCACTTTTGAGTGCATCCCAGAGCCTTGTCCTCAAGCGTAGAGATACCGCCAGCCTTATTGCCTGGGCTTGGATTCTCGCCTACGGGTTCGCCGTGACTCAAGAAATACTCCTTGAAGTTATTAATCATCGAGACGGTCTTGTCGAAAAGCTCAGGCGTCTCGCAACGGTTCATCAGAATGGTCTCAGCACCAAACATCTCAGGCACCTCAGTCAGCACGCTGGTACCTCCCTGAGCTACGAGCCAGTCGCTGAACTCGCCCACAAGGGGATTTGCCGTAATACCGCTGAAACCGTCTGAGCCACCACACTTCAAGCCAACGCGTAGCTTCGAAACGGGCACATCCTCGCGCTTATCCTGACTGGCAATAGCATAGAGCTCGCGAAGCACCTGCATACCAGCCTCAACCTCATCGCCATCAACTTTCTGGGTAACGAGCAGACGGATACGTTCTTTGTCGTAATCGCCCAGCAGTTTCATAAAGTCGTCAGGCTGATTGTTCTCACAACCCAAGCCCAGCACCAACACGGCACCTGCATTAGGATGGAGCACGATGTCGCGCAGCACCTTACGGGTATTCTCGTGGTCACCGCTCAACTGCGAGCAACCATAGTTGTGATGCCAGGTATAGATAGCGTCCACACCCTTGCAACCGGTCTCCTCGCGCAGCTTCTTTGCCAAGCGCTCGGCAATGCCGTTGACACAGCCAACGGTGGGCACAATCCATATCTCATTACGTACACCAACGTCGCCATTCTTACGAACATAGCCCTTAAAAGACCTATTTTCTTTCTTTATATTAAGTATCTCGTTTACAGGAGAATATGTATATTCCAAGGTACCAGAAAGATTCGTCTTCAGGTTATTCTCATTAACCCATTCTCCTGCCTTCAAATCCTTGCGCGCATGACCAATGGGATAGCCATACTTGATGATATTCTCGCCTTCCTTGACATCGCGAAGCAGCACTTTGTGACCTGCCGGCACATCCTCAGCCAGCACCACACGCTCGCCACCAGCCTCGATGACATCACCTTTTTTCTTTTCTACTAAACAGACAACAACAGAGTCTGCCGGATTGATTTTGAGATAAGTTTTAAGTTCCATAAGTATAAGTTTGTTTTTATCCGATATTCGTACGGCGATAGAATTCAATATTCTCTTTCACAAGGAGTTCAATAGGCATATAGTTTACAGGATTCACCTCCTTCTTCAGCACGATAGCTTGGAAGAGGGTCTCCACGCAGTCATAACCCTGCATATAGGCGTGCTGGGCGATGAGGATCGATATACTGCCCTGACGCACACACTCGGCATTCTTTGGAACCATATCGTAACCCATGATCTGCACGTTACGACGATTGGTACGCAACAAGAACTCTCCTACGAGGTGGGCCTTGGAATTAAAGGTGATGCAATGGTGCACCTGAGGGTGCTCCTTGAAGAATTCCTCAAGAATCTTGTCAAACTGTGGTTTCGTGCCCCCAAGAGGCAGGTCGACATCAATGATAGAGATTTCAGGGAAGTGGTCGCGCATATAATGACGGAAGCCCGTCTCACGGTTCGACTGCTGCTTAGAGCCCACATGACCGTTCTTCAACTGCTTCATCATCATAATCTCTTTCTCCTTAGATGCAATGAGCATCATCATACGGGCAGCAAAATAGCCGCTCTGGAAAGAGTCTTGACCATAGAAAGCCAATGGCTTCAGATCGGGCAGATAGGAGTCGAGCAGAATGAAAGGAATGTTTCTGTTGCTCAGCTCTTCAGTAAAGTTGCGGGTGATATCCAATCTGGCAGGTACTACGATGACACCGTCAGGATTCATCTCAAGACACTCCTTAGCCGTATTCTCAAACGAGGATGCATTGAAGCGCTCGTAATACAGAATCTTTGTGGAAATATGGAAGTCACGTCTGAGTTGTGTACAGGATTTGACGCCCTCTTCTATCTCATCCCAATAAGCCTCACTCTCGTGCTGAGGAATGACACAGCAGAACGTGTAATCCTTATTGTATGCCAACGCCGAGGCATATACATTGGGCTGATAATCCATTTCTGCCAAAGCTTTCTCGACCTTCTCACGTGCTGTTGGCGACACGTTAGGCCTTTCATGCAAAACGCGGTCGACAGTGCCCACTGACACTCCCGCCCGCTCTGCGATATCCTTAATTCTAATCTTTTCTGTACCCATAACTTTCTGTTAATCCTGTGCAAAGGTATGAAAACTTTGCGGAATAACAAAGAGTTATGACCGTTTTTTACTCATATTTGATGATGACATTACGCTTCTCAAGC
>CAZIKA010000141.1:0-5915 GCA_964539705.1 uncultured Prevotella sp.
ATCTTCCCAGAGCGTAAGGATGACTTCGCATGGGAGAATGATCGTGGTGCCTATCGGGTTTATGGACCATCCTTACAGAAGACGGGCGAGAAGAGCTTTGGTACTGATGTGTGGACGAAGAATACACCAGAACTGGTGCTCGACCAGCGCTATTGGATTGAGGATGTGGTGATGATGCCTGAGGTGGAGCGATTGCGTAAGGAGAATCGTCAGCGTGGTGACTCGCTCTATCGTCTGAACTCCTATCATCATGATCACGGACGCGGTTCTGATGTCTATAAGGTAGGGGCTACACTGGGATGTGGCGCACCTGCTTTGATGGTCAACGATGAACTGATCTATCCTTATTGCTTTATTGACTATAAGATGCTTGATATGGGGCCGCTGCGTATGACGGTACAGTTGAATTACAAGCCTACTGTAGTTGAAGGCGATACGGTAACGGAGCATCGCATTATCTCTATCGATAAAGGTTCGAACTTCTCTAAGGCAACAGTATGGTACGATGGTATCACAATGCCGCTTGAGTTTGCTACAGGTGTGGTGATTCATTCTGAGGATAAGAAGGGTATCGTGCTAGGAAGGGATTACGTTCAATATGCCGACCCTACTGACAATGTGCCTGTAAACAACTGCCAGCTCTTCGTGGCTGCGCTCTTCCCCAATGGCGTAGGCGAGACGAGAGTGATTCCCTTGAAGGAGAAGAAGGGAGGCAACGAGGCTCATGCGCTGGGTATCGTAGATAATTATACTGGTGAGCCTTATACCTATTACTTCGGTTCTGCATGGTCGAAGTTCGATGTGCGAACGCAGGCAGAATGGCAGAACAGAATTGACTGGACGATGCGCGGCATCCGTGAGCCGCTGGTGGTCACAGTCAAATAGAATGTCAGGATGAAGAAGATACTAAGTGTGCTTTTGATCCTGTTCTGTTGTGCTGTCTCAGCGTCGGGTGCGACTGCTGGGACAGCACAAACTGATGCCCGTCAGGAATTTGAGAAGATATATAATATGGTGTTCGGCCCTCAGGGCTCAACCCTTCGCTATGACGTCAATATCATCGGTATCTACAAGACACATGGTGTTATATGGTATAAGGGTAAGAAGCAGTGTTTCTCTGATGAACGTGTGAATACCTGGAACGATGGCGTTACGGCTTATATGGTGTATAAAAAGAAGAAGACGATAGAGATTCATCATGCCAACTCCGAAAAGAAGGACAAGTATTCTGGCAAGTTCAAGTTCTCGCTCGACGACTTCACCTATGCGATGCACGAAGAAAAAGGAAATATCATCTATGACCTGAAGCAGAAAAAGCATGCAAAGGGTACAGTCAAAGAGGTTGTGGCTACTGTTGATAAGAAGACCTTAACCCCTAAGAGTCTGAAACTGAAGGTGGCTTTCTTCTGGGTAAAGATAAAAATCAGCAATTTCCGTTCAGGAAATGTGTCGGATGCACAGTTTGTGTTTCCTGCCGACAGATATAAAGAAGGTTATAAGGTGATAGACCACCGTTAATGTTTTCAGGATGAGGGTGTCAATGAATGCCTTTCATTCACACAGACGTCACACTGACCGCAATCTTCGGATTTTGTTTCTCCAAAATACCTGAGCAGCATCCTGCTGCGACAGATGTTTTCACAATTGGCATATTCCAACATCTTTTCTATACGCTGCGAGAAACGGGTCTTCAGATCATCGTAGATAGCAGCGGGGAAGATGAGTCGCTCTGATTCTTCCCTTCGTTGGATATAGTGGATGAAGGGGATATGCTTCTGTGGGATAAAGTTGAGAATTCGTTTTTGGGTGAGTGAGCGCAGAATGATATACACTTGTGGCTGTGATAACCCGCATTGCTCGCCCAGTACACCTTCATCTATATACTGATAGCCTTGAAACAGTCCTGTGTAATTTCGTAGGAGGGCTACGATGATGGCATCCTCCTGAGGATCATTGCCGCGAAGTCTGTATAGCTCATCGCGTTCGATGCAGAACATAAGGCGCGACTGAGCTTCATCTTCTTCCTTGAACTCAATATATCCTGCACGTGTCAGGATGTTGAGAGCAGAGATGGTGGGAATAGGGAAATGCTTATACACCCTGCAGAATCGCTCAACGGGGAATTCGAAGATAGCATTATAACCAGAGCCTACTGCTATCTGATAGAAATAGGCCAGCTGGTCGTAGACCTGTCTGATGAACTCCTTATCAGGGAAGGTGTCGTTAATGCGTCTTAGCAGCTTTGCTTTGTCGCTGTGATCATAGAGCAGAACGGCATACGATTTCTTGCCGTCGCGCCCTGCGCGACCGGCTTCCTGAAAATAGGCTTCTATACAGTCAGGACAATCAATATGGATGACGCAACGTACATTGGGTTTGTCAATACCCATTCCAAAAGCATTGGTAGCAACCATTACGCGTACTTGGTCTTCTTGCCACGCTTTCTGACGCTTGTCTTTCTCTGCGTTTTCCAGTCCTGCGTGATAGTATGTTGCGCTGATACCAGTTCCGTTGAGCGTATCGGCATATTCTTTGGTTCGTTGTCGGCTTCTTACATAGACGATAGCCGAACCCTTGACGTTGTTCAAAATATGGATCAGTTCGGCACTTTTGTTGGAGGTGTGTCTGACGATGTAGGCCAGATTCTTACGCGCGAAACTCATCTTAAACACACATCTCTCGCGAAAGTTCAATCGTCGTTGTATATCATCAATGACCTCAGGGGTTGCTGTTGCCGTGAGTGCCAGGACAGGGGTGTCTGGCTTCTCTTTCCTGATGTCAGAGATAGACAGATAAGAAGGACGGAAGTCATAGCCCCACTGGCTGATACAATGGGCTTCGTCAACGCAGATGAAGCTGACCTTCATGTGACGTAGCTTTTCCAGAAACAGAGGTGATGCCAGTCGTTCAGGTGATACATACAGTATCTTCACGCCTCCGAAGATCGCATTCTCTAAGGTTTGTAGGATATTGTCGTGCGAAAGACCAGAATAGATGGCAGATGCTAGAATACCTCTTTTACGCAGGTTGCTCACCTGGTCTTTCATTAGGGCGATGAGTGGTGTGATAACGATACAGACGCCCTCCATAGCCATTGCTGGCACCTGAAACGTGATACTCTTTCCGCCACCCGTTGGCATCAGCCCCAATGTATCGTGACCCGCTAAAATGGATTCGATGATTTCCTGCTGTATGCCTCGGAAATCATCGTATCCCCAGTATTTCTTCAGAATGAGATGACATTTATCACTCATCACTTATCACTCCTTACTTATCACTCCTCAGAAGGCTTGATATCTTCTATCTGCAGTTGTACCTCGCCTCGTTTGTAGATATTCTCTTCGATGGTATAGGCGATGTCAAACGAACGCTTCGACTTGATGTAGCGGGCTGCCTGACTTTGTCCGAAGGCAATACCATTCATCACGTTGCTCGACTGTGAGTCAACCAGTTCCAGTTTGATATGCTCCTGCTGTTTGCCCACGACCTTCGAGGTGCCGTAGTCGTAGACGTGACGTGTGCAGAATACCGGCTTGGGGTTCTCTGGGCCGTAGGGTGCAAAGCGCTTCAGGTCGTTGTGCAGTTTCTTGGTGATATCCTTGAAGTCTATCTCTGCCTCGATATTCAGTGCAGCTTCCGTCTGCTTGATATGGATATGCTCGCTGACGTACTGTTGGAACCTGCGACGGAACTCTGGTATATTCTCTACACGTAGTGTCAGTCCTACGGCATAGGTGTGTCCACCAAAATTCTCCAAGAGGTCGCGACAACTCTTGATGGCGTCATAAACATCATATCCTGCTACGCTACGTGCTGAGCCTGACGCGATACCGTTGTTGCACGACAGTACCACCGTAGGCCGGAAATACATATCGGTCATGCGTGAAGCCACAATACCTACGACACCTTTCTTCCAACCCTCGCCATAGAGCACGATAGCCGACTGGTGTTCCTGACTTTCCAGGCGAGCCACAATCTGGTTGGCTTCTTCCGTCATCTGCTTGTCTATATCACGACGCTGATCGTTGTATTCATTAATGTGGATGGCTTCAGCCAATGCTTTCTGCATATCCTTCTCAACGAGCAAGTCAACCGTTTCTGTACCATTCTGTACGCGTCCGCTGGCATTGATTCTAGGACCTATGCGGAAGATGATGTCGCTCATGGTAATCTCTCTTCCCGTCAATCCGCATATCTCAATGATAGCCTTGAGGCCTATGGATGGATTCTGGTTGAGCTGTTTCAATCCGTGATAGGCCAGGATACGGTTTTCACCAACCACTGGCACAATGTCGGCAGCGATACTGACAGCGCAGAAATCGAGTAGGGGGATAAGCTGTGAGAACGAGATGCCGTTGTTCTTGGCAAAGGCCTGCATGAACTTGAATCCCACACCGCATCCGCACAGATGCTTGAAGGGGTAGGTGGAGTCTGTGCGCTTGGGGTTCAGAATAGCTACTGCGCAGGGCAACTCATCATCGGGCACATGATGATCGCAGATGATGAAATCAATACCCAGTGACTTGGCGTAGGCAATCTCGTCGATAGCCTTGATGCCGCAATCCAGTACGATAATCAGTTTCACGCCAGTCTCTGCTGCATAGTCCAGTCCTTTCTTGCTGATGCCGTAGCCCTCTTCATAGCGATCTGGAATGTAGTACTCAATGTTTGAGTAGAACTGCAACAGGAACTTATAGACCAATGCTACGGCCGTACACCCGTCAACATCGTAGTCACCATAGATCATGATACGCTCCTTGCGTCCCATGGCGTCGTTCAGTCGGTCGACGGCAATGTCCATGTCGTTCATCAGAAACGGGTCAATCAGTTCGTTGAGCATAGGACGGAAAAACCTTTTTGCAGCGCTCTCCGTCTTGATGCCTCGTTGTATAAGCAATTGGGCTAGGACGGGATGCATCCCGATCTTTTCGCCCAACTCCTCAGCGAGTTGCTTCCGTTCTGGTGTCGGTGGTTCGTAATTCCATTTAAAATTCATTATATATTGTTCTTTTATGATCGCTTCAGGGGCTGAAATCGCCTATTACGGCAAAATAGCATACAAAGATAATAATAAAAAATGAATTTGGCAGCTATCGGCCTATAGTTTTAACGAATATTTAAACAGAAAGAAGCCCAGCTCCATTTTGGAGCCAGGCTTCCTTTGCTATGTTAGCGATGGTTTTAGATGCGAATTACTCGCCCTTCTCCATCTGAGCCTTCAGATTGGCCAGTACGTCGAGGTCACCCAGTGAGGTGCTTGCTGCAACGTTCTCAATCTTTGGTGTGTCGCTGTTCTTCTTAGGAGCGGCAGTCTTGCGAGCAGCACGCTTCTCCTCACGCTGTACATCCTCGAATGTGCGGCTGTGGCTCAGGATGATGCGCTTGCTGTCCTTGTTGAACTCGATCACTTTGAACTCGAGCTCCTCGCCCTGCTGAGCCTGTGAGCCATCCTCCTTAACGAGGTGCTTAGGAGTAGCAAAGCCCTCTACGTTCTCCTCCAGAGAGATCACAGCGCCCTTCTCGAGCACCTCGGTGATCTTACCAGTGTGAACAGAACCAACGGTGTACTTCTCCTCGAAGGCATCCCAAGGATTATCCTCGAGCTGCTTGTGACCGAGAGAGAGACGACGGTTCTCCTTGTCGATATCGAGTACGATAACATCGATCTCTGCACCTACCTGAGTGAACTCGCTGGGGTGCTTGATCTTCTTGGTCCAGCTCAGGTCGCTGATGTGGATCAGGCCGTCAACGCCCTCTTCCAACTCAACGAATACACCGAAGTTGGTGAAGTTGCGAACCTTAGCGGTGTGCTTGCTGCCAACGGGATACTTCACGTCGATAGCCTCCCAGGGATCTTCCTTCATCTGCTTGATGCCGAGAGACATCTTGCGCTCCTCACGGTCGAGGGTCAGGAT
>CAZIKA010000142.1:0-5795 GCA_964539705.1 uncultured Prevotella sp.
CTCGAACTGAGAGTCGTCAGTGAAGCGAATGATGGTGCCATCGGCCAGGATACGCTGGTCGGTGGCATTATTGTAGGGCTTTCATCCACTTCCAGCATTTGTCCCAACTGCTGGGAAAGCGCCAGTGCCCGCTAGATGGGGTGATATCCTTTTCTTTTGGAGCCAGAATCTCATTCCATGCCGCCCAAACGGATGTGGGCGAACAGGTATCATCATTATAGCCCCACGACATGAAAGTGGGCACTTTTAGGATACGTGCGAAGTTCACCACATCGAAATACTGTAGGGTCTCTACAGCCTGTTCGTTGGGGATGTCCGTCTTGCCATCGTTGTAGAAGTCAGAAAAGAATTTCGGCCAGCCGCCAGCTCTGTTGTGCAGGAAACCAGTAAGGTCACAAAGTGCTGGATAGAAGGGAGCGCACATCGTGACTTTTTCATTGAGGGCAGCGGTGATGATTGTCAGTGCCCCACCCTGTGAGCCACCTGTGACGATGACATTCTTGCCGTCCCACTCAGGCAACGAACAGAGGAAATCGACCATACGGGCACATCCCACATAGACATCCTTATAATAATAGGTATCCTTAGATGCCATACCGCGACGTATGTAACCGTCACACTTCTTCTGACGCATCGCATTGTACTCTGCATCAGGCAGCAACTGGTCGTTATCGTGGATCTCTATCTTCAGATAGATGCAGCCCTGCTGGGGGAAATAGTCAGAAGGATAAATCTTCTGACTGCCGGCTCCTGGGGGGCAGAGGACGATGGGGAAGGAAGCCTCACCCCCAGCCCCTCTCCGATTGGCGAGGGGAGTAGTGAGATAGCCCTGCATCCATTTGTTCTTGCCAACGCGGACACGGACGAGCTTCGTGACGAACTGAGCGTTGGTGGCATCAGGGATGTCGCGATACTCGGGCTCGAAGGGTATCTTACGCGCTTCTCTCAGGGCTTTCTGCCAGAACTGCTCAAAGTCCTTGGGCATGGGTGTAAATGACTGAATCTGTTCGGGATTGTAAGCAACCTTCACCAAATCCCTGTAGGTCTTGCCATCGGTCGCCTTAAACTCATACTGACAGGCCAGGAAGCCAGGCTCCTGCATCGTACCCATCTGTACTAATGCCTCGCCATTGACAAAAGCCACCGAGTCGTACACCTCTGGTAGGAACATCTCAGGCCCCACCTTGTAGCGAAGCATAGTGCCATGAACGGGCACACCGCCTTCGCGGGCTATCACACGCAAGATGGCCGTTTGTCCGATATTATAATAGCTGTCGGCATGATCAGGCGTGGCTATCGTCTCCACAAAGACCTTACGGGGATTCCCAAACTCCTGTTGAAATTTCTGTGCTACCACATGCTGTGACAGCACAGAAAAAAACAACATCGACAGTAGCTTACCTTGAAACTTTGTCATAAACAAAGCGACCATTTATTTTCTTTCCTATTACAAAAATTCCTGCAGGAAGACCATCAAGCGCATGAGTGCGCACCGCATTCTTGCGAAGGAGAGCACCATCAGTGGTATATACATCAACAATGGTCTCTTCGCCTGAGATATCTTCAATGCCAGTTGAAACAGCAGTCACCACCATTTTGCCTTCACTGAGCAACAGTGAGGTATCAAACTGGTAATCGGTGTCAGCCTCAACCTTCACAATGACATCACCCTTATGGGTGCCCGTGACATTAAAGACAGTCAGTTCATCACCAGTTTTGAGTTTACGAGTGGCAGGCACACGCACTAGCAACGTATCACCATTGTGGGTCAAGTTACCTTTCACTGTCAGTTTCGAATTGGAATTTGCCGTCAGGGTACAAAGGAAGGTAGAGCCCTGCTGCATGGTGAGCGACTGCACGGTAGCCGTACCCGTCAGCGTAGCACCCTTGGAAACCGTTATCGTACCGCTGCACAGCACATTCGTTGATGTATTCTGCAGCTCCAGTATGCCGCTGCTCACAGTAATGGGCGAGGTATGCCCCGCTGTCTTTAGCGTCAGTTTCCCACTGCCCACCTTTGTGATGCTCTTTGCTTTCAACAGACCAGAGAACGAGGTATCCTCATTACGATAGCCTATCAGATAGGTGCTCTGCGAACCGCCCAGCACACCGTCGGTAGCAGTACCCAGCAACGAACCAATCTTCAGGGTTGCTGCCACCTCACTACCGCCTCCACTCGCCATGTGAGACACAGTAGTTGCAGCACCCACAACGAACTTCGCCTTGCTCATATCCGTGACATTGGACATCAGGCGGAAGTTACCGCCATCGCCTATTGCTGTGAGTTGTCCTTCGAACTGACTGAAGTTCGCCCCGATATCACATCGCACATATTTCGTCTGGATAGTCAAATTGCCGCTGCCCTTAAATGAGCCGTTGATTTTTCCGCGCGAAGAACCCACAATCTTATTCGTTGTACCTTCCTGAACGGTAATCACATGGTTTAGGGTTGGAACGGTAGATGTAGAATTTACATCTATCTGATGCACCTCACCACCAGCCAACAGCATCGGGGAACCCGATTTGCCGAAGGTGCTGTTCCACGCACCCTGAGCAATCGCGCCCTGCTTCACGATGACACCGGCAAAATTGTTGACACCACCATAGTTGAAATTGATACGTCCTGCGCCGTCTTTCAACAGATAGCCTGAGCCCTTCACCTGTCCCTTGAGCGTCAGGGCGCTGTTACTGGAAGCCACTCGGATGGTTGCTGTATCCGTCAGCGTCACGATATGGTCGGTAGCCATATTGTCTTTCGAAAGCACCAGCGTACCGCCGTTGATCTGGAGGTTTCCTTCGGCTGCTGTCGAGGCACCAATAGCACTCTTCTGACCGCCGTCGTAAAAGTTAGGCACCGTCAGCGTACCACCATTGATGATGGTCTTACCCGTATAGTCGCTGTACTTCATATTCAGCGTCACATCGGCATCGCGGTTTACGGTCACATTTCCTTCTCCAGAAATGCCGCCATCGCCTGAAAGCGTATATTTGCCGCTGTCGAAGAAGACACCGTTAGTGACCATCGGTTCGTTGAGGGTGATGGTCTTCTGAGTACTTTGGGCATTGAAGATGACCTGGTCGCCAGCCACGAAAGGAGTCTCGGTGGGAGAACCACCGAGGGCGAAGTTTTTCGCTTTATAGTCCCATACCTTGCTCTCGGCACCCGTCCATACAACGTTCTCGGCAGGGGCACGGGTGGGATTGATTACAAGAACCAGATATTTATTATCGCGCACCACCAAGTCATAGTTGATGCCGTCGAGTCCGCGCGTCTTCAACTTTGTCACATCACAGGTCAGCGTACCTGTACATTCAGCCAACAGACATTCGCCTGAAGCCTTTTCTTCGAAGCCGATGGTGATGTAATTGGTTCCCTTGAAGGTGAGGTCGCCCTCAACGGAGAGATAGCTCATACCACGACTGTCAATTTCCAGATAGACATTGCCCGGCAGCGTCATACTCTTCTTCGAAATCATCGGATTGCCAGGTTTCAGTCGGCAACCTTCGTAGTTGAGTGCTCCCTCGAAGGTGATAGTGTCGTTTAGTATTGCCTTGCCGCTGAGCGTACCACGAGCCCGCAGTTCCACAGGACCGTTGATGGTGCCGTTCACCCATAACTCTCCCTCGCTGATGATGTTCTTACCTGTATGTCCAAGGTCGCAATTGAACGTCACACTACCCTGCATCGACTTGATGAGCTGGCCGTTGCCTGTTGTACCTTTACCTGTAAACACATAGTCGTGACCCCTAGGATTCATCAGATACAGCATGGTTGGCGAATGGTCAATGGTCAATGGCGAATGATTATCACCTTGCAGGTCGAACATCACGCTTTTGCCACTTGCCATCTCATTGCGCACATCAGCCTCAAAGACGGGAGGCAACGGTGGTATCGGCATATCGCCACCCAGATAGAAGCCTGTATTGGGATGCTGATAGTAGCCACGGGTGGTGCAGTCGAGACGATAATGCGGGTCTTGCTGCAAGCAAAAGATACTATACGAGGTAGGGATATTCGTGGTGTAGCCTACCAGACCTGTAGAGCCATTATCATTTTGTTTAGCCAGGATAATCTCCTCACGCCAGTCACCTGTAATATCGCCCATGAATGCCGGACGAGTACCTGTGCCACCATGCGTTGCCCAACTGCTCTCCTGCGAGAATTCTATCAAACGATTACCCAGCACCTTCGATACCATCATATTGGTACCCCAGCCGCTACCGCCAGGCGAGTTGATCCACTCGCGCTGCAGGTCACCATCCCACCAGGAACCTTCATACATAGAGCCTGAGCGGGTCTGCCCCGTCTTCTCGCCCTTGCAGTCATAGACGAACTCATCGGCATAGCTCAGTATCTCATAGCCCTTGTGCGAGGCATCAATATCAAGACAGGTACCTCGACCCACATCATATACTGAGGGCAGATACCACTCTTTGATACGCTCTGCCGTCTTGGTATCATAGAGACACTGTCCTAAGAGGGCACTCTGTTGGATAGCGAAGCCCTCCAAACCGGGACGGTCTGGGTCAATATCGCTGATGATAAAGCGGTCACCGTGACCCAGCCCTGTAGAGGCATAGCGGTTCTGTGCAGGATTCACGCCATAGCCGCCTGCCCACATCTCATCACAGCCGTCACCATCACCGTCGAGAATACGAATCTGGTGGAACTCAGAACAATAGGGACGAATGGGATTGCGCACCCATGTATGGCTGTGATGCCAGTTAGAGGCGCTACTGCCGTTCCAGTCAAAGTCCCAAGTGAGAATATATCCATGATGCTGTCCACCTGTATCACGGTCTTCACACTCCATGATGAGCGAGGGATGGATGCCGTCAAGATAAGCGATACCATAATGTCCTTCCATAGCGCCATAGCCGAAGTTCATGTAGCTGGCGCGGTTGTCTCGCCGATAGGCATCCCCGCCATTAGGTTCAGTCAGTTCTTCATACTTCAATTCGCTCCACGCCAGTTCTGCTCCTGTGGCACCATCGATGACCGACATATAGACAGGCGGATTGCGCTTCGTCTGCGAACGGTAGTCAACAATGCCATCGTCATCAATATCGGGCGTGTCGCTGCCACCGACATATTTTCCCCATGTCTCGTTCGTCTTGTCCCAAAAACGGGTACCGTCGCTACTACGCACGATGACCTCGCAGCGTCCGTCGCAGTTAATATCATAGGCCAGTACCATATCGTTCTGTCCAGCACAGATGTTTACGTTGGGACCCATATCAACGGTCCACAGCAGGGTGCCATCGAGCTTATAGGCTTGAATCTTATGCGAGGTAGTAGACGTGTTGTCGCCTCCCTCCTCATCGGTAGAGGCTCCAGCATAGAGTCGGTCCACCACCACAGCATCAAACTCACCGTTACCGTCGATATCCATAGGCCAGCAGTACTTCGTGCGGTAGTCATCGCGCTTGATAACTGTATTATCAAAGTTAAAGTCGAACCACACGTTGGGGTATGCCTGCGTCTTGTACAGGAAAGGAGTACTCATCTCACCCTCTACGCCCTCGGGCGAGATAGCCGTCACGGCATACTCTGTATTGTTGGTCAGGGTGGTCGATAGGCATGTCACCGTCAACGGTTTCGTATTGATTTTTGTATACTCCGTAGCTCCCTTCGCTCGCTTATACACGTTATAGGTAGTGCCCTCAGGCTCCTGTGCCAACTTACGCCAAGAGATGAGCGAGCCCGTTCCTGCACTCGAGGTGACACTACGAATGGAACTGCCACTACGGTTCACAGCTACCACGCTGCGTCCCAGTTTCTGCTGTAAGCGCTG
>CAZIKA010000143.1:0-5777 GCA_964539705.1 uncultured Prevotella sp.
CTGGCTCCCGTCAGTATTGCCAATAATATATTCTTAACAACCTTCAAACCTCAAACCTCAAATCTCAAACCTCATTTTTCATGACTAGCATCAAACAGTCGCTTCTTCTCGTCTTTCGACAGACTGTCGTAGCCACTCTTGCGAATCTTGTCAAGGATAGCATCCACCTCTTCCTGGCGCGCCTTCTTACGAGCATTATACTCCATATCATCCTCTACGGAGTTGGGACGAGTGGTGGTGGTGTTCCATCTCGTCTGACTAGTATTACTCGTACGACTCGTTCTGTTAGTATTCCTTGACCAGCGGTCGAAGAACTGGCGGGTGGCATCTACATTGAAATAGCTGTTGGGATGACGGCGCCAGAAGAGAATCAACAGGAAACCAAACAGCATACCGCCAATATGAGCCATGTGGGCCACACCATCGCCTACGCTACTCATTGCCGAGAACAACTCGATGCCTACATAAATCATCACAAACCATTTGGCCTTGATGGGCACGGGTAGCGGAAAGATGAAGATACGTTCGTTTGGAAAGGTCATACCAAATGCCAGCAGAATGGCATAAACAGCACCAGAGGCACCAATGGTGAGCGCTCCATTCAGGTTACTATTGCCAAGTATGGTCATCACCTCTGAGAAACCTGCTTGCGGGAACTGCGAGAGCGCTACGAAATAGAACTCTATAAACTGAACCACCTCCTGACACAATCCGGCACCGATGCCACAGAACAGGTAATAGAACAGAAACTTCTTCGACCCCCATACATTCTCAATCACGCAGCCAAACATCCAAAGGGCAAACATGTTGAAAAAAAGATGGGTGAACCCACCGTGAAGGAACAGATAGGTGACGAATTGATACACTTGGAAGTCGGAAGCCATGAAGAAATGCAACCCACCCCACTGTTCCAATGATTTCCCACCAATCTGTACAAACATGGAGGCCAAAAAGACAAGCACATTGATAATGAGCAAGTTCTTTGTTACTATCGGAATATTACGAAACATCTTTATTTTTTCTATTTCTTTGTTTTCTTTGATTTTCTTGATTTTCGGCCGCAAAATTACGAAAAATATCTGTTTTATCACATAAAAAGGGGGCTTTAAGCACTTTTTTTTAATAAAAATCAAAAATTTTCTGATTTTTTGTTTGCTTTTTAAAGAAATACTACTATATTTGCCGAGAAATTTGAACAAATAACCATTATTATTCACTTTTAAAACCTATCGAAGATTATGAACAAGACAGAATTGGTAGAGAAGATTGCAGCTGGTGCTGGTCTCTCAAAGGTAGACGCAAAGAAGGCTCTCGACGCAACTGTAGCAGCTATTAAGGACGCCCTGAAGGCTGGTGATAAGGTTGCTCTCGTTGGTTTCGGTACTTTCGCTGTTGCTGAGCGCCCCGCTCGTGAGGGTATCAACCCCGCAACAAAGGCCAAGATCAAGATTGCTGCCAAGAAGGTTGCTAAGTTCAAGGCTGGTGCTGAGCTCGCTGACGCTCTGAACTAATATTCTGTAAAAAGAAAAGATGAAGAGATGCTCTATGGAGTGTCTCTTCTTTTTTTGTGACTATCCAGAAACAAAAAAAAGTGCCGTAAGCGATACTGCCTACAGCACTTTTGCTTTTTAAGCTTGTACCCAGACCCGGGGTCGAACCGGGACGGGTTGCCCCACTGGTGTTTGAGACCAGCGCGTCTACCGATTCCGCCATCTGGGCTCGAAAAGCGGGTGCAAAGATACGAAGATTTTTTTAATCCACAAAACTTTCTACAAAAAAACTGAAAAATACTTGGTTTTCTCAATAATGTTTTGTAACTTTACACCCAGAAATAAAAAGAACTACAAATCTAATATATGAGTATATCAAATAACCATTATTGTATCATCCTAGCCGGTGGACGTGGTAAAAGATTGTGGCCTTCAAGCAGAATGGAGCGCCCCAAACAGTTTTTAGACTTTTTCGGAACGGGGCGTACCCAGCTACAGGACACTTTCGACCGCATGGCTTCTATCTTGCCAAAAGAGAATATTTATGTATGCACGTGTAAGGAATACGAGCACTGGGTGCATGAGCAACTGCCAGAGCTGAGCGATGACTGCCTGATGATAGAGCCCGTGAACCGCAACACAGCGGGTAGCGTGGCAATGGGTATGCTGCATATCCAGAAACGCGATGATAATGCCAGTATTGTGATAGTCCCCAGCGATCAGTACATCACTGGCGAAGATGCCTTTAAACGTAATATCCTTGACGGATTAAACCTCGTTGGTCAAAAGGATATGGTATTGGTAATGGGTATCAAACCCACTCGTCCAGAGCCTGGTTATGGCTATATCCAGATGGGGAGCAACGGAGAGTTTAATCACGTCTATTCCATCCATTCGTTCGTAGAAAAGCCAGAGCGCGAGTTTGCACAACTGTTTATGGAGAGTGGCGAGTTCCTGTGGAACACGGGATTGATGCTCAGTAATGTACGTCACCTCAGACAATGTCTGCGAGAGCTGTTCTTGGAGATGTTCGCCCCGGGTTTGTGCGAGAATCACGTCTATACGATTGACCAGGTCATCAATTACATTGCGCGCAACTATGCCTCTCTGCCCAATGTAGCCATCGACCAGGGACTGCTGCAACAAGGAAAGAATGTGTACGTGATGCAGGTGGACTTTGGTTGGGCCGATATGGGCACTTGGCACTCTGTGTATGAGTTTATGAGTCACGGCGAGGGCAATAATGTTGTCATCGACTCAGAAGTGATGATGGAGAATTGCAAGGGCAATATCATCAAACTGCCCAAAGGCCATATCGGCATCATCAACGGACTGGAAGGCTATATCGTAGCTGAAGAAGGCGACGTGCTGCTAATATGCAAAAAGAGCGACTCATCGTCGCTCATTCGCAAGTATGTCAGTGAAGTTGGCATACGTTATGGAGAGAAATTTACTTAGCCCTTGAAGGCTGCATAAATCTTATCTGCTATCTGCTGCATTTCCTCTGCTGGGAGATGCAGCTTTTCTTTACGGAAGTCCACATCGCCCTCGCTGTTCATAGGAATCAGGTGGATATGAGCATGGGGCACCTCGAGTCCCAGCACCACCTGAGCCACCTTCTTACAAGGGAAAGCCTTCTTCAGGGCTACAGCTACCTGCTTGGCAAAGACCTCAAACTCAGCCAGCTCCTCATCGTCCATATCAAAGATATAATCTACCTCACGACGGGGAATCACCAACGTGTGACCTTTAGCCACAGGATTGATATCAAGGAAAGCGTAGAACTTCTCGTTCTCTGCACACTTGTAGCTGGGAATCTCGCCAGCAGCAATCTTACTGAAAATATCCATAATTATCCTACGCTGATTTTCTCAATACGAAGCCTGATGGTACCACGAGGAATGGTAACTTCCACCTCGTCGCCCACCTTATGGTTCAGCAAACCCTGAGCAATAGGGGTCTGGATAGAAATCTTACCCTCACGCAGGTTTGCCTCGCTCTCGCTCACGATGGTATAGGTCATACGGGCCTTGTTAGCCAGGTTGGTCATCTCCACCTTCGACAGGATCTGTACGGAGTCGGTGCTCAGACGTGATGTATCCACAATCTTTGCCTCCGAGATCTGCTGCTTCAGCAGGTTGATTTTCGACTCCAGATGAGCCTGTGCCTCCTTGGCAGCCTCGTATTCGCTGTTCTCACTCAGGTCGCCCTTATCGCGTGCTTCTGCGATAGCGGCCGATGCCTTGGGGCGTTCAATGCCCTCTAAACGCTTTAGTTCAGCTATGAGTTTATCATAGCCTTCTTGTGACATATAAGCCATAATTCTATTCTTTTTGTTTTAATTATCTTAGGTATATCTTGGGTCGGCAAAAAAGAAAGAATCCCGACTGTCCTCTCAAGTCGGAATCCTCGATATCTCCTTTTGTCTTTATCCGCTGCAAAGGTAAGCCTTTTTTCCGAACCAACCAAATTTTTGGAGAAAATTCTTTCTTATGCTCAGGTCCAGGCCTACACCATAGAGACTATAAACAGCCTATTTAGCCCTCAAAAGTAGGCTGCTTACGAGTGCTAAGTGACGTGCAAACGAGTGCTAAGTGACGTGCTTACGGTTCGAAAGCGACGAGCTTACGGTTCGAGCCCTTCGAACTGCCAGTTCGTCGGCCTCGATCTGGCAGCTCCTCGACATTATTTCTCTTTTTTCTCAACACCCACCCCAAAATCTTCTGAAACCCCGATAAACACTGGAGAATCTCGTTTTCAACACTCCCCCCAACACCCACCCCAACACTAACCCCAACAGTAACCCTAACACCCACCCTATTGTGAATTGAGAATTATGAATTATGAATTGTGAATCGAGAAATGCAAAAAATGTGCTTTTTTTAGGCCAAACTCTTGCAAAACGGCAAAAAATTTTGTATCTTTGCAACTGATAAAGGCATGACGCTATGAGAAACACCCATAAGCCAATCCTAGCCTAAAAATTAACTATTAAAACTTTTTTATCATGAGTAAAAATCTTACTATTCATGGTGAGGCTATGAATGCTTCACTCGAGGGAACACTGGCCACTGAGCAGTTCCTTAAAGACAATTACCGCTTCCGTTTCAACGTGCTGAACGGGAAGGTAGAGTTTGTAACCTTGCCTGCTGGCGAAAAACCTGTCTGGCGCATCCTTACTCCCAAGGCACTCAACTCCATCGTCATCCGAGCCAAGCGAGAGGGAATCTGTGAGAAGGGAAGTCCCAAGACAGACATCGTGGAGTTTGTGCAGTCCGACGAGATTGAGTCGTTTAATCCCATCGGAAGCTATATGGATCGTCTGCCCAAGTGGGACGGAGTGAACCATGTTGCTCAGCTCTTTGGACGTATTCCTGGGATTACCTCTGAGCAACTGGAGTTTCTCTCCGTCTGGATCCGTTCTGTCGTAGCCCACTGGCTTCAGATGGACACCCTTCACGGAAACGAATGTGTACCTACTCTAATAGGTGCGCAAGGATGTGGGAAGACTACCTTCGTTGCCCGTCTCCTGCCTCCAGAGCTGCGCCAGTATTTCCTGGATCATCTGAACCTCTCCAACAAGTTCGACAAGGAGATGGCCTTGACCAACAATCTTATCGTCAACCTCGATGAGCTCGATGCCATCCGTCCCAGTCAGCACGCTGCCTTGAAGCAGACTCTCTCTAAGAGTAAGGTGAACGGGCGACCCATCTATGGAGCCTCGCAGGATGACCGGCCTCGCTATGCCTCCTTCGTAGCAACGACAAACAATCCTCATCCCCTCTCGGATGTCACAGGCAGTCGTCGCTATATCTGCCTCACCATTCCTGAGGGAAAGTACATCGACAACACCGGCGACATCAACTACGAGCAGCTCTACGCCCAGATACTCTACGAGATTCGTGAGCTGAACTCACCTTATTGGTATAATAATGCCCAGGTGGAGCGCATCCAGCAGCTGAACCTCAACTACATGGAGCAGAAGGACATCGCAGAGGTACTCGAAGTATGCATCCGCAAACCCAAGGACGACGAACAGGGCATTCGCATGAAGAGCAGCGAGATAGTAAACCTCGTAAGGCGCGAGTACCCTTCCATCAAGAACGATCACAGCACGAAGATTCATCTGGGTATCGCTCTCAAGGAGCTCGGCTTTGAAGGCAAGCCCCACGCCGGTCAGACCTACTATCGCGTGATTCCCCTGCGAGCCGCCTGAACCTGAGGGGTGACTGTTGGGGGGAGTGTTGGGGGGAGTGTTGGGGGGAGTGTTGACGAAACACCCACCCC
>CAZIKA010000144.1:0-5752 GCA_964539705.1 uncultured Prevotella sp.
ATGGAGATTATGCAGCAGATGGGTATGGATATCAAGAAGATTCATGCTGGTAAGGCCAATATGTTCCTCAGTCCGTTGTTCCGCGACACGCTGGCAGGTGTTAGCGGTGCTACTATCGAACTTTACGATACTGACGGTTCGGTAGGAGCAGCTAAGGGTGCTGGTATTGGAGCCGGTATCTATAAGAATGCTGACGAGGCTTTTGCATCACTTGAGAAACTTCAGGTGATTGAGCCTGATGAGAAACATCGTGCCGACTATGCAGCTGCTTATGCCGCATGGAAGGAAACCTTGAATAAGAAACTGTAATCTCTTTGATTATAAATAAAAAAGTGGAGACGTTCAAATGAGCGTCTCCATTTTTTTTGTATCCTTAGTTCTCTTCTTCCGGCCCTTTCAGAATAATGCTTGTAGCACCAATAGTAAAGAGGGCGCCACTCTCTATGACTCTTCGTTCGCGAGGTGGAATCTCTACGTTCTCAACGAAGGTACCAGTATTGCTGTTGTTGTCGCGTAGGATATACTTCAGACGTCCTTGTTTGTCGCGGCTCACGTTGATGGTGCAATGGTTTAGGTCAACACTAGGGTCTACGGTCTCAAAGGGTGTGTTGATGGGGTTGCCCTTCTGATGGCGGCCAATCACGTTGTCGCCCATCTGCAGAGGGATAATCTGCTTATAGTGGAACACGTTCTCGATGACCACGATGCTACCGCATGTCATCTCTTCCTGATCTTGCGCAGCATTATTCTCGGCCATCATCTTGTTCTCCTCTTTTTGCGTGTTTCTCAGTTTTGACGTGCCGATTCTGATGCCAAACTGCTTGTTGCATTCTGGACATTGAAACACAAGCGACTGACCAGCCGCATATTTTGTTTCATCGAATGTGATGTAGTTCTCGCATTTCGGGCAGCGTACGCGCTTCATCTCAAAATGTGTTTTAAGGGGTTGTTGTTTATTTTACCTCGAGCACCCATGCATCGCTGAACTGCTTGCTTTGCTTGCGGAGCGAGCGAAGTGTATCGATGGCTTCTTCCTGACTGCTATAGCTGCCATAGACCACGCGCAGCATATTGGTCTTGCTACTGGTTTGCAGTCTGGCTTTTGTATAATCGGCCTTGTTCAGTTGGGCAATGAATATCTCTGCGTTGCGCTGGGTTACCTGACTAGCCATTACGATAGTATAGGTTGGCGTAGCTATTGTCTCTTCCACGATGTCTTCTGAAGCTTTGATGCTTTCTTCTTGACAAGTAGTTGAGTCCGTTGCACTTGTTGAAGGGTTCAGGGCATCATCGTCTTGTGAAGCATGGTGCTGTGGAAGTTTGAAGAAGGCACTCTGTTGCACATCCAGCGTTGCGTTATTGTTAGAGATTGGGGTGCTGATCATGAAGAAGGCCAGTACTGCGGCTGCCACGGCAACGGCATTGCGCAGCCACGACATCTTGATGGTGATGGCGCTATCGGCAGGCTCTTCTGTCAATTCAGTCTCGTCCAGTGTCTCTTCGTTGCTGTCTGTGGCTTTGGGCTCTTCTGTGGCAAGTGGCATCAACTCGAACGTGCTGAGTCCATAGAGATCGGGGGTCAGGATACCTGCCTCACAGGGCTCGAACTCCAGATTACCGTCGTTGTTGAGTCGCAGTGTTCCCAGTCCGTTCAGTTCATAGCAGTCTTCTGACTCCAAGTGCTGACGCAACTCTTCAACTTCAGCCTCAATGCGTCTGAGTGCTTCCGGATAGCTGATGTCGAAGGCCTCGATATACGACTGCACCAGTAGAGAGTCGTTCATCGTGAGTCTTGGATTGAAGCCGAGTGTGCGAAGTGGTGGCAGGAAAGTGCCGTCCGCCTCGTCAAAGCGTGCGTCAACATGGTGTGCCATAAAGCCTCCGAGACCTGGCACAATCACGCAATCGTTGCTCAGCAACAGTATCTCAATATGTCTATCCAGTTCAATCACGGTTGCAAAGGTACTTCTTTTTTCTGACTCTTGCAAATAAAAAATGCAAAAAATCTTACCCTTTTTTGAATTAAAATTGTACCTTTGCACCTCGAAACAAGAAAAAAAGAAAAGAGATGAATTATATAGAAACATCCATCAAGGGCGTGTTTGTTATTGAGCCGAAGGTATTCAACGATGCGCGTGGCTATTTCTTTGAAGCTTGGAAGCAGGCAGAGTTTGAGGAACATATCGGCAAGGTGAACTTTATTCAGGACAACGAGTCGAAGTCGTCTTATGGGGTACTTCGAGGTCTGCATTATCAGAAAGGCGAGTTTGCCCAAGCCAAGCTGGTGCGTGTAATCAAGGGACGAGTGCTTGACGTAGCTGTTGATATCCGACGCAGTTCACCCACCTTCGGTCAGCACGTGATGGTGGAACTGAGCGAGGATAATAAGCGTCAGTTCTTTATTCCTCGTGGCTTCGCTCATGGTTTTCTGGTGCTGAGCGATGAAGCTATCTTTACTTATAAGGTGGATAATGTTTATACCCCTCAGGCCGAGGCTGGCATCCGCTGGAACGATCCTGCGCTAAATATCGAATGGCCTATCGACCCTCAGGCTGTTCTGACCAGCGATAAAGATTTAAAGCAGCCCCTGCTGAGTGAGGCCGCTTTGTTCGATTAATATATAAGGTATATCAACGATTGTTATTCTTCGTCCAGCCAGTGGTCTATCAGACGGCGTGCGATGGACAGTTTTTCGGGAATAGTAGGCAGGTGGGTGCGATGAAACCATCCTGCCTTTTTCAGCTCCTCGCGTTGTACGTGAATCTCGCCGCTTTCGTAGTCGGCTGTGAAGCCCACCATCAGTCCGCTGGGATAGGGCCAGGGTTGTGAGTCGAAGTAGCGAATGTTCTTGATGGTGAGCCCTGTTTCCTCCATCACCTCGCGCTTCACGGCTTCTTCCAACGTCTCGCCTGTCTCTACGAAACCGGCAATAAGTCCATAGAACTCGCTGCGGAAGTTGCGGCCTCGCGCCAGCAGTATCTCGTCCTTACCTTTGCGAATCAATACGATGACGGCAGTTGCCAGCTGTGGCCATACTTCCTTGCCGCACATCTCGCAACGCTTGCTGATGTCGGTATGGAAATGCATGTGACCGCCGCAGACACCGCAGAACTTGGTATTTCGGTCCCAATAGAGCAGCTCGGCACACTTTCCTGCTTTCAGATAGAGCGGGTGGGGCAGTTTGTAGTAGCTTTGACGCAAGGGACACATCTCATAGAGGTGAGAGGTGAGAGGTGAGAGGGTAGAGGTCGGAGGGGTGTCAATGCTGTAGGCCTTCACTTCGATATCATCCAACGGGGTAATGTTCATAATGGTAGTCCAGGGCTTTACCTCTGTTGGTGGTTCTTCCTGAAGTGGTATGGTATAGGTACCGTCTGGCTGACGCTCCAACATCAGCTCATCCTTGCAGAATACGAAATAATAGCGTTTCATCTTACTCTCCAAATAATTGTTTGTAGTCGCGCTGGGCGGCAGGAATAGTCCATTCCTCTGGCACGAATTTCCAGTTGCTGGCCTTTTCGGGATGCACGTTGCCCTGACGCTCAATCTCTTGAGTCAGATAGTGGCGTAAATCCAGTGGCGACTGATAGATGATGCGACTGTTAAGCTGTTCTTTGGGGATGCCGGCACCCTTGATGAGCAGGTCGCCGCCGCCGTTGCCTCTGTAGCTGTTCATCACCACCTTGTACATCTTGTCTGGCTGGAAAGGTTCACCGTTTGACATCCTTAGGATTCTTACTTTCTGACCGTTTG
Source organism: uncultured Prevotella sp. (assembly GCA_964539705.1). Lineage (GTDB taxonomy): Bacteria > Bacteroidota > Bacteroidia > Bacteroidales > Bacteroidaceae > Prevotella. The sequence goes on from CAZIKA010000144.1 coordinate 3,754, forward strand.
GCTTGGTTACGTCCACCTCGTAATCAATGCCCGATGCCGAGTCGAAGTTGAAGGTGTAGTTCACGAATCCCGTGCGCTGCTGGTCATTCTTGGAGTTGTCGTTGAGCATCAGCAGGTGGTCGTTGGGACTCTTCATGGTGTTCACCCATCGGTCGTAGCTTTCTTCCAGGTGGCCTTGTATCTCGCGCCCCGTCATGTTGAGCACATATAGCTTGTTCTCAAAGCGATAGAGCTTGAACATATCGGCCATTGTGACGTCGCCAGCCTCTATCTTGCTGTCGAAGGCCAAGGGTGCGTTGAACGAGATGTCTGCCCCCGAGATTCTGAGCTCCAGGCTGTGGATGAAGTCGGTGAAGGCTGAGTTGCCAAAGAAGCAATCGCGTGTGCTTACGGTGTTCTCGAAATGTCCTATCTTGCGGTCTACATATTTCTTGATACGCTCAAAATCCTGTTGAAAGTAGGCTTGCATCTGCTCGTCCACCGGCTCTTTTCTCACGCTGACGATGTCGCCCTTGATGTCCTTTTTCTTCAGTCGGCCGTTCTCGTAGGTCAGGCTCACTTGTGCGTCAGCCACGTTGCGTGCCCAGCACGAGGGGTCGAGGGTCAGCACTTTCTGACCTTTTGTGTTCTTGATCCACTCATTGTGTACCTGATGATCGTGTCCATAGAAGATGATGTCGAAGCCGGGCACCTCGCGAGCCACGCGTGCCGTAGCGTCCTCCTCCATACCGTTGAGCACCAGTCCGTTCTCCTTGCCGCTATGGAAGAGTCCTATCACCAAGTCGGCCCGCTCTACCTCGCGTACCTGTTTCACCCATTTTCTGGCACTTTTCACCATCTCCTCGAACGCCAGCCCCTCCCACGTCTTTTCGTTGAGCCAGCAGGCGATGGTAGGTGTCAGCATTCCTATTACCGCAATTTTCACCCCATCGCGCACGAAGATTTCATAGGGTTTCAGATAGGGCTTCCCCGTCTTTGTGTCAATGACGTTGGCACCCAGCACAGGGCAGTTCACCTCGCTTATCCACTTGTCGTAGACGGCATGACCGGGCTCCAGGTCGTGGTTGCCGATGCCCTCGACGTCATAGCGCATATAGTTTACCATTTTGGCAGAGATATTATCCTCTTTGGTCATCACGTAGTTCGACCAGTAGCACGTGGGCTGTCCCTGCAAGATATCGCCGTTGTCGATGAGCAGTAGGTTGTCGCCATACTCCTTGCGAAGACGGTTCACATAGGTGCTGACCCTCATCAGCGAGCCGTCCAGCGGTTCGCGCTCCACGAAGTCGTAGGGGAAGAAGTAGCCGTGTACGTCGCTGGTCTCCACGATGCGCAGGTTCACGGTCTTTGTCTGTGCCATAGCATTTGTTGCCAGACTTAGCATCATTATGCCTATAGAAAGTATTTTCTTCATAGCTTTTCGTTTGATGTGGCAAAGGTACGAAAAAATAAGTGAATGACAAAGTATTGCTCTGAAATATCTTTAATAGCTCTATATTTCGTTCTGAGGAGCCGTTAGCTCGAGGGGGAGGAACTGGCAGCTCCTCGGTGAGGAACAGGCAGTTCCTCCCCTTCGATTGGCAAGCTCCTTGAAACGAAAAATCCTGAGACTCGCAGGGAACCTCAGGATTTGTTTATGTTTATAAGATGTGATCTTAATCGGCTGACTGGAATTCCTCCAGGAAGCGGGTATCGTTCTCAGAGAACATACGGAGGTCAGAGACGCGATACTTCAGGTTGGTGATGCGCTCTACACCCATACCGAAGGCATAGCCGCTGTAGATGCTGCTGTCGATGCCGCATTGCTCGAGCACGTTGGGGTCAACCATTCCACATCCCAGAATCTCTACCCAACCGGTGTGCTTGCAGAAGCCGCAGCCTTCTCCGCCACAGATGAAGCACGAGATATCCATCTCGGCACTGGGTTCGGTGAAGGGGAAGTATGAGGGGCGCAGACGAATCTTCGTGTCGGCACCGAACATCTCCTTGGCAAACGACA
>CAZIKA010000145.1:0-5561 GCA_964539705.1 uncultured Prevotella sp.
GCCTGCTGATATTTATGGGTCATCGTAGCGATACCCGACATACGTTGCAGGATATTGAGCATCAGGCGCTCGGTCTGCAGCAGACTCTGCTCCTTGCCCTTCACGCTCATCACGATATCGCCAGGCATCACATGGGCACCATCCTCTACATAAACCTCGACTTGGAGCGCTGGATCAAAGCGATGGAACACTTCCTTGGCAATCTCAACGCCAGCGAAGATACCCTCTTCTTTGATCAGCAACTTCGATTCGCCTACAGCATCCGCAGGAATACAACACAACGTGGTGTGATCACCATCGCCGATATCCTCAGCAAAAGCGAGGTCTATCAACTTGTCATTCAGTTCCTCTACACTCAGCATAAAACTATAATTACGAATTACTCAAAGTAAATACCAAGGCTGATACGGAAACCGAAACCACTATAATTGGTATAGTCCTTCAAACTCAGATTGTAGTAAACCTCTGGTTCGATGGTCACGGTGCGATTCAGGAAGTAGGCATAGCCAAGCTGACAGGTTGGAACAAAGTCATCATAAGCGGAATTGTGCAGATAATTGGCACCTGCACCTAGGTAAAGACCATTCTGCTCGATGTAATAACGCAGGCCTGCACCTGCCGTAAACGCGTTGGGCTGAGCCTTAAACCAGTCGAAACCAATATTTCCTGTAATCATCCAGTCATCCTCGAACAGGTAACCACACTTTGCATCCAAGTTCATGTGCCAACTCTGATTCTTATTCCAGTTCAAGTCAAAACCTGACATACTGGCTGCAGTGTAGAACTTATCCTTAGCGAATGGCAGACGATCTTGAGTCTGAGCCTGAGAAGTGAGCGAGAACACAAGCCCGCAAAGCATTGTAAATAGAATCTTTTTCATAATTGTATTATTTTTGAGATTTATTGAATTTTGACAACCAAATAAGGAACCAGCCATATGCCAGTACTCCAGTAACGCATGCGATCACTGATGCATAGATCATATCAAGACTGAATATCTGCTCAGCAAAAAGATAGGTCACACAGACTATCGTCATAAACAGAGCAGGTATCAGCGTAATCAGATAATGCTTATGAGCACGAACCAGATAGACGGTGATAGCCCAAAGGGTAAAGACTGACAGCGTCTGGTTACTCCAGCCGAACCAGCTCCAGATAACATCGAAGCCCTCAGGATTAGCCATCTGCCAAATGAGCAGGGCGATGACTGCTGAGAACATAGGGATACAGACATAGAGACGCTTGCGAATGCTCTTCTGCTCCAAATGGATGAAGTCGGCAATAATCAGACGGGCAGAGCGCAGAGCCGTATCACCACTGGTGATTGGTGCTGCCACCACACCAAGGATAGCCAAGATGCTGCCGAACACACCAAGCCAGTTCTCACAAATAAGATTCACAATACCAGGAGCCTTGCTGATAACATCCTGTCCACCAGCCATCTCTTGATAGCCTGGCGTTGGGTCGTTATAGAAGAAATACATGGCTACCGTAGCCCATATCAATGCCACCAAGCCTTCAGTAATCATGGCACCATAGAAGATGGGACGTCCCATTTTTTCACTTTTCACACAACGTGCCATCAACGGACTCTGGGTAGCATGGAAACCACTAATGGCGCCACAGGCAATTGTGATAAACAGACAGGGGAAGATATTCTTTGCCGTAAGCGAAGCCTCACCGACGCCCTCCCATACCTCAGGAATGTCTGGCCGCTTCACAAAAAGCATCACCATCAGAGCTACTGCCATAAACAGCAACGAGAAGGCAAAGAGTGGATATATCTTACCGATAATCTTGTCGATGGGCATCATCGTGGCAATGATATAATAAACAAATATCACGATAATCCAAAACGTGCTGCTACTCAGCAACTCTACCGCAGGTGCATTGTCCATACACAACTTCTGAAGCAACGAAGCAGGACTATACACAAATACTGCGCCTACCATCATCAATAGGAATACAGAGAAGATGAGCATTACCTGCTTAGGCACATTACCCAGATACTTTCCGATAATCTCAGGCAGGTTGGCACCACCGTTACGGATGGAGAGCATACCGCTCAGGTAATCATGGGTAGCACCAGCAAAAATGCATCCAAGAACAATCCAGAGATAGGCTGCAGGACCGAACTTGGCACCCATGATAGCACCAAAGATAGGGCCTGTACCCGCAATGTTCAAAAACTGGATCATGAAAATCTTCCACGAAGGAAGCACCATGAAATCTACGCCATCGGCCTTGGCAATGGCCGGTGTCGGTCTATCGTCAGGTCCAAATACTTTTTCTACGAAACGGCCATAAAGAAAATAGCCGAGAACAAGAGCCAACAGGCTCAGCACAAAAGTGATCATTTTTACCTATTTATAAATTGACGTTGCAAAGGTACAAAATAATTGAGAATTAAGAATTAAGAATTAAGAATTATTTCGTACCTTTGCACACAAATTTTAAAGAAATGAAGAAATATATCTGTTTTCTTATTCTTGTATGCACATTTGCCTTTGCACAGGCTCAAGCACCCAAACACGAAGTCAGAGCCGTATGGCTCACTACTATAGGCGGCATTGACTGGCCCCATTCCTATCAAACCGAAGCCCAGAAGAAAGAACTTCTTCAGATACTGGACCAACTGAAAAAAGCTGGTATCAACACCGTTTTGATTCAAACTCGTGTACGAGGTACCACCATCTATCCTTCAGCCATTGAGCCATGGGACGGCTGTATCACAGGCACACCAGGCAAGCGTCCCTCATACGATCCTCTGCAACTCGTCATCGATGAATGCCACAAGCGCAGCATGGAGTGTCATGCTTGGGTGGTAACCATCCCCGTCGGAAAATGGAACAAGCTTGGCTGTCAACAACTTAGGAAGAAATATCCGAAGCTCATCAAGCGTATTGGTGAGGATGGCTATATGGATCCAGAACAAGCACAGACAGGCGACTACATAGCCTCTATCTGTAGCGAGATTGTCAAGAATTATGATGTCGACGGCATTCATCTTGACTATATTCGCTATCCAGAAACGTGGAAAATAAAAGTCAGCCGTCCCCAAGGGCGCGAATATATTTCCAGTATTGTCAGAAAAATCAACAAGGTCGTCAAGAGCGAGAAGCCCTGGGTCAAGCTATCATGCTCTCCCATAGGCAAATACGACGACTTGCGTCGCTATCGCGCAGGAGGCTGGAATGCCCGTACTGCCGTCTGTCAAGATGCGCAAGCCTGGCTCCGCGAAGGACTGATGGATGCTCTCTTCCCCATGATGTATTTCCAAGGCAACAACTTTTTCCCGTTTGCCATCGACTGGAAGGAACAGAGCGCAGGACGCATCGTGGTACCTGGCTTAGGCATCTATTTCCTCGACCCTCGTGAAGGCAAGTGGACACTAGACCAAGTACAGCGTCAGATGAGTGTCAGCCGCGAGTTAGGACTGGGACATTGCTATTTCCGTTCAAAGTTCTTCACAGATAACGTCAAGGGCATTTACGACTTCGGATGTCGTTTCGATGCCGTACCGGCACTAGTGCCGCCTATGACGTGGGCTGGACAGCGAGCACCGTCAGAGCCTAAACATCTGACACTCAGCGGCAATACCCTCTCCTGGGAGGCCGCTATCGATTTGAGTGATGCACCTTACCTGTTCTACAACATCTATGCTAGCGAGGAGTTCCCCGTTGACATTACAAAAGCGGAAAACATCATGGCTACACGCTTGACGAACACCAATCTGTTGGTCCCCGTCAACGGCAAGAACTATGCCGTTACAGCGATGAACCGCTACGGACAGGAGAGTACGCCAGCACAACTGCTGCTAAATGCCGGTAGCCACTATGCCGCTGCCACCATCAGCAAGACTGACGGACGTCCTATCGCCTTACCTCAGAAAGGCGCTACGCTAGATGCCGAGTACGTCATCATCGAGACTTTCGACGGTCGACAGGTAGACGTACGCCCCTACACCCAAATGCTGTCTGTCGACAACCTACCCAACGGCATCTACCAAATTCGGTCACTAGGAAAGAAAGGGCGCAACCACCGCATCGGTTTTTTCTGTATTAAACGCTGAAAGATGCATAATCATTACGTTCGTATTCAAACGAATCATTTTGACACATTTTAGCGAAAAAACAAGACATTATTTCAAGAAATCTTAGTACCTTTGCACGCAAATTGACTTAAACCCAAAAATAAATGAACAAAAAGAATCTTAAGAAGGTGCTCGTACTCGGTTCGGGCGCACTAAAAATCGGACAGGCAGGTGAGTTTGACTATTCAGGCTCTCAGGCATTGAAAGCCCTGCGCGAAGAGGGCATCAAGAGCGTGTTGGTAAACCCTAACATCGCCACCATCCAGACTTCGGAAGGTATTGCCGACCAAGTGTATTTCCAACCGGTTAATGCGCATTTCGTCACAGAAATCATCAAGAAGGAACGTCCTGACGGCATCCTTCTGGCCTTTGGTGGACAGACAGCCCTGAACTGTGGTACAGAGCTCTATCTGAACGGTACACTCAAGGAGTATGGCGTTGAGGTATTGGGTACCAGCGTTGAGGCTATCATGGATACTGAGGACCGCGACCGTTTTGTGAAGAAGCTCGACGAGATCAGTCTGAAGACTCCCGTGAGTCACGCCGTAGAGAATATGGACGATGCCCTGAAAGCAGCCCACGAGATTGGTTTCCCCATCATGATTCGCTCGGCTTATGCGCTGGGAGGACTGGGTTCTGGTATCTGTCCTGACGAGAAAGCCTTTACGGAGTTGGCAGAATCGGCCTTCACCTTTGCACCTCAGATTCTGGTAGAAGAGAGCCTCAAGGGCTGGAAGGAGATTGAGTTTGAGTGCATCCGCGATGCCAACGACCGTTGCTTCACCGTGGCCTCAATGGAGAACTTTGACCCTCTGGGCATCCATACAGGTGAGTCTATCGTGGTAGCTCCTACCTGCTCTCTCACAGAGGAGCAAGTGAAGATGCTTCAGGAGATCACCATCAAGTGCGTACGTCACCTGGGCATCGTGGGCGAGTGCAACATCCAGTTTGCCTTCAACGCCGAGACCAACGACTATCGTATCATCGAGATCAATGCTCGTTTGAGCCGTTCATCTGCATTGGCTTCAAAGGCTACGGGTTATCCTCTCGCCTTCGTGGCTGCTAAGATTGCTCTGGGCTACACGCTCGACCAAATTGGCGAAATGGGAACCACCTCTTCAGCATACGTCGCTCCCTCACTCGACTATATGATTTGTAAGATTCCTCGTTGGGACTTGACGAAGTTCGCTGGCGTATCTCGTCAGATTGGTTCGTCGATGAAGTCTGTGGGTGAAATCATGTCTATCGGTCGTTCGTTCGAGGAGATGATACAGAAAGGCCTGCGTATGATTGGTCAGGGTATGCACGGCTTCGTAGGCAACGACCACACGAAGTTCGACAACCTCGACTACGAGTTGGCTAACCCCACCGACCTGCGTATCTTCGCTATCGCACAGGCTCTGGAAGAGGGTTACACCATCGAGCGCATCGAGGAGTTGACCAAGATTGACGTATGGTTCTTGGAGCG
>CAZIKA010000146.1:0-5449 GCA_964539705.1 uncultured Prevotella sp.
ATGCCAATCTGCACGCCCATCTCACTCACTTCCTTAATCTGCTGAGCATAGTCGCTCAAACGCTCAGGGTCAATACCGTAGCCCTGCTTTCCCATCAAACTCTCACCTGAGAGTTTCAGAAGAATTCTTTTAAATCTTGCCATAGTTACTTTTTATTTCGTTATTACGTTATATCGTTATACCGTTATTATGCTATATTACAAACTGCACCTCTTTGAACGCATAGCGCCTATCGAGTCCGTTGTCGTCGCGTAGCAATAGGTGTCCATCGTCCTCCACATCGATGATCTCTGCCATAAATGCTCCCTCTTTGTCAGTATAGGGATGAAAACCCTTGCGACGATAGAGACGCGAGAGATAGCGTTCTTTCAAATCCAGGGGCAGATACTCGTCGAAACGAATGAGAATATCACGAAGCAGCTGCTCACGCTCCGTTTCCTGTCCGTGAATCTGTTTTAGCGACACGGGATTAGGTGCATCACTATGGAACTGTTCCTGATTCACATTTAGGCCTACGCCGATGATGCAGTCCTTGATGCATCCTCCCTTCAACCGGTTCTCTATCAGGATACCTCCCAACTTCCCGTTACGCCAGTATATATCGTTAGGCCACTTGATGCTCACGTCGCCTATATGTTGCTCCAAAGCATCGAGGATGGCCAACGAGATGGCCATCGAGATGCGGAACTGTTTTGCCACAGGCACTTCCGTTGGATGTATCAGCATGGAAAAGAGCAGGTTCTTCCCCCGTTCGCTCTCCCACGTATTTGTACCACAGCCTCGACCAGCCGTCTGGTAATCAGCAACGACAACTATTGGTTGTTGGCTGTTAGCTAATAGCTGTTGGCTGTTGTGAAGCCACCGATTTGTTGAGTCCGTCTCGTCAATATGTATGATGTTCCATTCCATACAAAATGCGTACCTTCGCCTTCTTTTCGGCAAAGATACGCATTTTATTTAAATACACCAAAAAATCAACGAAGTTTCCAAGGTTCTTACATTTCTACGAGAATCTTCCCCGCTTCAGACTCGTTCAGAGAGGTGCACATGCCTCGGACGATCTTGAGGGGGAGGTAGTCCTCTGGTTGGCGATTCAGCACGGGGGTAGTGCAGTCGTTTTCCGCAAAGAGTAGGCGCAGAGTGAAGTCTTTCTCACTATAGTCGAGCGTGACTGTAACGGAACCACTGAAGGGCATGATACCGTAAAGCATCTCTTCTATGACGTGCTGGACTTTTGTCAGCATATCATTGCCTAAGCCGTATTTATTGCAGAAGATGCCCACCTCGCCAAGCATACCGTAGAAGTCGAAATGCCTGTCGGCTAATTTGAATTCAAGGGTGCGGATGCGGTTTACAAAGGCAATGGTGGCCGGGCGTTGCGGATGCTCGAAGATCTGTTCCGGACTGCCTTCTTCGTAGATAACGCCTTCGTTCATAAAGAAGATACGGGTGCTGACACTACGTATGAACTGCATTTCGTGACTGACGATGGCCATCGTCATACCTTCGCTCGCCAAACGACGGATCACCACTAGCACTTCGCTGACCATCGTGGGGTCTAGAGCCGAGGTGGGTTCGTCGAAGAGGATAATCTCTGGATCCATAGCCAGACAACGCGCAATAGCAGCCCGCTGCTTCTGTCCGCCAGACAGTTCACTGGGCAGGCTTCCTGCCTTATCGTACAGACCTACCAGTTGTAGTAGTTCCATTGCCCGAGCTTCGGCTTCCTTGCGACTTTTGCCCAGGAGGGTACGCGGACAGAGGGTGATATTGTCTAAGATGGTCAGGTGATGGAAAAGGTTGAAGTTCTGGAACACCATGCCCATCTTGCGTCGGAGTTGATTCACGTCGGTCTTGCGGTTGAGAATATCAACACCGTCAATTTCAATCTGTCCTCCACTGGGCTCTTCCAGTCGGTTAAGACAGCGTAGGAAGGTACTTTTGCCGGTGCCGGAAGGGCCAATGATGCCGATGACCTCTCCCTTGACAATCTCGCAGTTGACATCGCGCAGGACTGGGAGCTCTCGGTCTCCGTCCTTAAAAACTTTACTTAGATGCTTGACGCTTATCATTGCAACTTATCTTGAAGTGTTGAGTTTCCTGTCTAGCGCGTCTAATAGACTGCTACTGAGACGGGACAGGATGATGTATATAATGGAAATGAGGATAAGCGGGAAAAACGCATCCATGGTGCGGGTACGGATGATATCGCCTACGCAGGTTAGGTCCATGACTGCTACGTATCCTACGATAGACGTGCTCTTAATCAGGGAGATTACTTCGCCCTTGAACACGGGCACAATGCACTTGAGTGCCTGAGGGAAGGCGATGAGGCGGAATACCTGTAACTTATTCAGACCCAAGGCCGCACCTGCTTCCCATTGGCCTTGGTCGACACTCTGCATACCGGTACGGAAGACTTCACTGAAACATGCTCCGTAAAAAAGACCGAAACTAAAAACGGCCACAGCAACCCCTGACAGGTGTATTTCGGCGAAGATGACATAGAACATAATCATGAGGATAATCAGAACGGGGATGCCGCGGACTACGTCCACGAAGACGCGAGTCGTTCTGCTTATCGTCGTGTTGGCATGCATACGCATATAGCACAGTAAGGCACCTGTGAGAATGGCCAGCAACAGGGAGAATAGGGATATTTCCAGAGTGGCAATCAGACCGCTAATCAGTAGTCTCCAGCGATTCTCCTCAATCAGATTTTTCTGTATGCTCTCTTTTATCCAGTTCCCTAACCCCAAATCGGTATGACTCTCCCATTCGGGGTTCAGTCCAAAACAACACTGACCACTTTCCAGATATTCCTCTGTAAAGAGAACTTGCTTAGATCGCTCTTCCGTGATAGAGAGATGGGAAAGAATGGCATCAATTTTGTGGGTGTTCAGAGATGGAATAAGGGCGGGGAATTGTATAATCTCGTATTCTGGGCAATAGCCCTTGCTAAGGCAAAAGCGGTTGAATAGGTCAACTTCCATGCCAGACAGTGTTTCGTTGCTGAGGAATATGTAAGGGAACACGATAGTGATTCCTACGGTAATCTTTTTCCCTTCATGGGGGATGGGCATCTTGACTGCCTCCACCACCATGGAGTCCTGACACTGAAGCCAGTCATGGTGCCATTTGTCGTACTCGCCACTAGCACGCATCTCCCTGAGGAATTGATTGAAATCATCACAGACCTTCTCTTCATCCATTCTGAATGCAACGGCCACGGAACCCTTGAATATGCCGTTAAAGTGCTTCCTGAATCCCTGCTGATCCATTTTTGCGGCATCGTACTGGTCCTCTTGAATCATGGCATACTCAGCCCTTCCGCTTTTCACTGCAAGGGCCATCTCACCGATGCCGATTCGCATCAGGTTAATACCCTCGTATTTTGACAGAAGTAGGTCGGTGGCACCTCCGCCTGGTACAGCCACTGTGTGACCGGCCAGGTCTTCCAAGCAGGTAGGCAATGCCTCTGAGGAGTCTTGTTTCCCAGAACAAGCTGTCAGGATAGTCGCTAGTATGATTGTAATCCAAGAAGCTCTCATGATGTATGGTGTCTAGGGGTTAACCGCTTTTCTAGTGCGTCTATAATCACACCGAACAGCCAGGACAGAATCAAATAGATAAGAGCAGTCAGAAGTAGTGGGAAGAATGCGTCGAAGGTCCGCGATCGGATAACGTCGCTGGCCTTGGTGATATCCATAATGGACACATATCCTACAATCGATGTGCTTTTGATGAGCGTCACCATCTGATTTTTGTACACGGGTAGTACGCGTAACAAAGCCTGGGGTAAGACAATTTTGCGGAGTACCATAATCTTGTTCATGCCTAGTGCCGATCCAGCTTCCCATTGCCCTTTGTCTACACCCATGATACCAGAACGGAAAACTTCGCAAAAATAGGCTCCAAAATACATAGAGAAGCAAACAACGGCTATGTGAGTCTCGCTCAGACTGGACGATGCCAGCACCAGATAGAACATCACTAGGAGCAAAAGCAGTAATGGCAGACTGCGCATTAATTCAATGTAAAACCATGCCAGTCCGCTGGCTGCGCGTTTCCGGCTCATTCGCATGGCGCAGAAAAATGTGCCGATGAGCGTGGCGAACAATAGAGAAAGTAGCGAAATCTCCAAGGTGACGCTGAGTCCTTCCAGCATCATCTTCCATCGATCTTCAGTCAGTAGGTTGGAGACGATGCTTTCTCGGATGTCCAGAAACTGCCAAAGCCTGGCAACGTCTGCAATCATAATTTGTCAATAATATGTTTAGGAAAAACAGGTGCAAAAGTACAAAATATCTCTGACTTTGATGTTTATTTTACAAAAAAATATGAATATCAATCATTATTGTTGTTTCTTCAAGGGTGTACCAGATTAAACCAAACATCCCCAAATGAGTCTATAATAATGGTATTTATTTATCAACCAATTAATCAGTAAAAATGAAGAAAGTTTATTTTGCAGCATTGCTTTCCGTCTCTGTGATGATGGTCAATGCACAAGAGCCGAACATTCCTATGTTTCGGGGTCAACAGAAAATCGATGTGAAGTTTGATGAGTACAAGGCAGCTCCGCAAAGCTTCGATCAGGAGCGTGAAGGAATCGAGAAAGGTACCGTACAGCTCATTGAGTATCAGTCGGAATCTGTTGGTACAACCCGTAAGGCCAATGTCTATCTGCCACCCAAGTATGATGCCAAGAAGAAGTACAGCGTGCTCTATCTGCTCCACGGTATTGGTGGCGACGAGAACGAATGGTACAGGGACGGTGGTAAGCCCAACATTATTATGGATAACCTATATGCTGACGGAAGGGTAGCCGATATGATTGTAGTGATGCCTAACGGACGTGCACAAAAAGACGACTCTCGCCAAGGAGGCTTTGGGTCTTTTGCTGCGTTCGGAGAGTTTGACAAGGATCTTATTGGTAGCCTCATTCCTTACATCGAGAAGAACTTTAGTGTGTATACTGATAAGAATCATCGGGCTATCGCTGGTTTGTCTATGGGTGGCGGTCAGTCGCTCAACTTTGGACTCAGTCATATGGATGTTTTCGCATACGTAGGTGGTTTCTCTTCAGCACCTAACACCATGCGTGCTGCTCAGTTGATTCCAGATGTAGAGAAAGTAAAGAAAGAGAATAAATTGCTGTGGATGGTATGCGGTGGTGCCGACGGCCTAATGAATAACAGCGCTCAACTTAAGGCCTTTTGTGATGAGAAGGGTGTTCCCTGCACGTTGATAGAGTATCCAGGGGAAGGTCACAACTTTGTTGTTTGGAAGTACGGCCTCTACAACTTTGCACAATTGATCTTTAAATAATCGCCTATATAATATAATAAGGTGTAAATTCTTTCTTGGTTTGATTTAAATCAAGAGCGGATAAAAAAATGTGTGCGAAAACAAAATTTTTCTTGAAAAAGTTTTGGTGGTTCGGAAA
>CAZIKA010000147.1:0-5302 GCA_964539705.1 uncultured Prevotella sp.
TGCGAAGGTACACATTTTCTCAGAGAAAAACGAATTTTTAAGCTATCATTTTACAGTAGTATCTTCTGCAGCCATTGGGACGTCTTTGTGCTGCATAGAGATTTCTTTGGCTGACTGACGGGACGCTTCACGCACCATAGGAGTGTAAGCCTCGATGATGTGGCGCCAGTCGTTGAGGGTCATTTCCGGATAGCGATTTCCAAAGTATTCTATAGCTTCACGCCGCAACTCTGCATCACTGATGTTGGCATCCATCTGAATACGGTCGAACAGCATATTACGCAGTCCGAGGTCCTCTTCCACATGACGTAGCTTCCTACTATGGTAATTTTCATCCGTCGTCCCTAAGTATTTGCTCAAGTATTCCTTCAATTTCTCTATCACCGTCTGTTTCTTCTCGCCACTCTCAGGCAGGAAGGGGTTCGAGGGTGGCAGAATCTTGGCAATACCCGTACCTGTTTCTGTGACGTATCCATCCATGAAGGCACGCTGAATGAAGTCAATGGTTTCTTTCTCCTTCAGGTGCTCTTCCTTGATGATGGTGTCCAGTTCTGCCTTTTTCTCCTTTTCAATATATTGTTCCCATTGCTCGCCTACGTCAGCACCTCTTTCAGGTGTCATCTGCTCAATGAACCGTTCTATCAGTTCCCGCTTGTCGCGCATGTCAGGACTGGCGTCTATCTGCTTCCTCAGTTTCATGATGATGGTCTTGTCCTGACAATTCGTATCGTGATACTGCTGCACCAATAGCAGAATGTAGTTGATGTTTATCTGCACCTGCTTCACCAACTCCATTTCGAACACCAGGTCGTCGGCTATGTTTTCCTTCTCTTTGGGAGAACGGGGCTTGTGAATCTCTTCGTAGATGGTGTTATACCATCCCAGATAGTCCTGATAGTGCATCTCGGGTATCAGCTGCTTGTCAGCCGTAAATTCGTCGAAGGCACTCAGAATGTTTCTCAGTTTCAGGATAGCCCCAAACAGTCGGATAAACGCTTTCTTCTCTTCATCATCCACGATACCCGCTATCTTCTCCACTGCGAATTGCTCCATCAGCATCTGCACCAGCGCCTTGTAGGGTGGCATCTTATTGCCTTTGTCATCCTCATAGCCCAGCGAGTAGTATTCGTCGAACGACTTCATGAACACCAGTCCTGCTGCATGCTCGTCGCCAAAGATGGAGATACTTTTCTTCGTAGCCTCTTCCAAGTTGCGGAAGCAGACAATGTTGCCGAATGTCTTCACGCCATTCAGTATGCGGTTCGTACGACTATACGCCTGCAGAAGTCCGTGCATCTTCAGGTTCTTATCCACCCACAGCGTGTTCAGTGTCTTCGCATCGAATCCTGTGAGGAACATGCCTACCACAATCAGCAAATCCACCTTTTTCTGCTTCATCTTCAGCGACACGTCCTTATAGTACGACTGGAACTGCTCGCCCTCGGTCGAGAAGGTGGTGCCGAACATCTGGTTATAATCGTCGATTGCCTTCTGCAATTCCTCTCTCGACGGCCCGTCCAGTTCGCTGGTGCTCTCTGGGTTCTCGTCGTCCTGGAATCCCCATTCGTCATCCACCGCCTCATTGGCATTATACGTAAAGATGGTGGCTATCTTCAGACCGGTGCCCAGCTCAGCCTGCTGGCGCTTGAATTCCTTATAGTATTGAATAGCCGTTTTCACAGAGTCAACGGCAAAGATGCTGTTGAACTGGTGGCAAGTCTTCGTACCGAAGTTGTCCAGTATATAGCGCGTCACGATGCTGATGCGTCTGGGGTCGTGAAGAGCCTCGTCCGTATCAATACCCCACACCCGCTTGCTATCTACGTCGCTCTTCATCCTCATCGTCGAACTATAATCCACATGGAAGGGCAACACATTATTATCCCTGATGGCATTGATGATGGTGTAGGTATGCAGTGCCTTGGTGGGCATTCCCTTGTCATCCGGCTCACCGCCAAACAGCTGTGCCGTGGTGGTGTATTTACTGCCCGACGATGCATTGATGGCGAAGATGGGGGTGCCTGTAAATCCAAACATCAGGTAACGCTTGAACCGCTTGGTGATCTGTTGGCGCATCTCGCCAAACTGGCTTCGGTGACACTCGTCGAATATCAGCACGATATTTTCCCGTTGCAGCACCTCGCGCAGCCGCTCGTCCTCGTCGTAGAACTTGGGCTTCATCAGGTTCGACAGCTTCTGGATGGTGGTGATGATGATGTGCGCTTCGGGGTCTTTCAGTTGCTTCAGCAGGATGCGTGCCGATGAGTTCGAGTTGGCACAGTTGGGTTCGAAGTTGTCATACTCCTTCATCGTCTGATAGTCCAAATCCTTTCTGTCCACCACAAACAGCACCTTTGAGATGCCCTCCATCCTTGAAGCCAGCTGAGCCGTCTTAAACGAGGTCAGTGTCTTGCCTGAGCCTGTCGTATGCCAGATGTAGCCACCTGCCTTGATGCTGCCCTGCCATTTGTTGTAGAGCGCCGTCTGTATGCGTTGCAATATCTTTTCCGTGGCTGCTATCTGGTAGGGACGCATCACCATCAGTTGCTTGTCCACGTTAAACACACAGTACTTTGTCAGCACGTTCAGCAGCGTGTGCTTGGCAAAGAAGGTCTTGGTGAAGTCCCTTAGGTCGGTCAGCAGCGTGTTCTCTTGGTCTGTCCAGTAGGTGGTAAACTCAAACGTCTGCCCATTCGTCTTGTGTCGGCGTGCCCCGCCATTGTTCTCCTGCTCTTTGGCAAAACGAGTGGTGTTCGAGTAGTATTTCGTCTGTGTGCCATTCGAGATGACAAAAATCTGCACGAAGTCGAACATCGCCCTGCCTGCCCAGAACGAATCCCGCAGGTAGCGGTCTATCTGGTTGAAAGCCTCCTTGATGGGCACGCCACGCCGTTTCAGTTCTATGTGTACCAATGGCAGCCCGTTCACCAGTATCGTCACGTCGTAGCGGTTCTTATAGGCTCCCTCTACCTCATACTGGTTGATCACCTGCAATCGGTTGTTATACACGTTCTGCTTGTCAATCAGGCGTATGTTCTTTGTCAGCCCGTTATCCATCGTCAGAGCCAAGATATAGCCCTTGCCCTGAATCATCTCCGTCTTGTCCTCGATGGTCATCTGCTCATTGGAAATCATGGGCAACAGCCGGGCCCATTCCGAGTCCGACAACACGACATCGTTCAGCAGTTCCAACTGCCGTCTGAGGTTACGCAGCAGCCCTGCCTCGTCCTTCACCTGCACATAGTCATAGCCTTGTGATTGCAGTTGCTGAATCAGCGCAGCCTCCAGCCGTGCCTCACTCTGGTAGCCCTCAGCCGGCTTCTGCTCCACCTCGTAGTGGGCCATCACCGTCTGGTGCTCCTGCTCGATAATGATTTTATAGTCGTCCATATTACCGTTACTTTATATTCATCCTCGATGTTCTAAGGACATGATGGCACAGAAATATGAAAAGAAAATGGGGAAACTCATTCCCAACAATAGCCCATACGTTTGAGCATGGTCTCTTCAGACAGCCACGTGTTTTTGATGTATTCTATATAGACGGTGCCCTCTACAATGGAATAAATAATTTTTATACGGGGAATCACCTTATATCCGCGAAGCTCAAAACCGACTTTTTCTGATATAGGTTCAATAACAGCTGAGAAAGGTGACTTGGCTATATTACGCACGGCCTCCATCACCTGTCTGCGCAATTTGTTATACTGCCCTTCCCCGTGTTCTTCAATAGTATATTGCAGAACCTCAGCAAGGCTCTGCAACGCCGGTGCCGACCACCTTATCTCTAAAATCATAAAGCCTTTGGTCCAAAAAATGCTCTGCTTCCTCCTGCGAATAGCTATTACCTGCCAATATCTGACTGTGGCTTAGTTGCAGGATTCTCACCAGTCTCTCTTCGTCGTTCATCATATCTTTTATTCGTTTTGTTTTGCAAATGTACGACAAATTATCGATAGTTCCAAACTTTTCTCCCGATTTCTGTGCCACGATGTCAAAGAACGATTGTTTATCTGATTGTTTTATATCTGTCTAATCAAAAGTTAATAGTTTATTCCTGTAATATTCATATTGCTTTTCGCGCTGCTTCAGCTGCGCTTCCAAGTTCGCTATCGATGCCTCAAACGTGTCGAGGATCGAGACGATGCGGCGCTGTTCCTGAAGGGAGGGGACGGGAACTACTGCATTTTTCAAATTATAATTATATAATCGTTTTATCGTACCACCATCTATTTTCCAATCTATTACTTGATAATAATAATAGAGAAATTTATTCGACAATAACTTTTCGTCATTAGCTATCCACACAATATTTGAATCTTGGAAATATGCATCTTCTCCATCAAAGATTACAGAACGACCAATTGTTCCTGCTGCTGATAACAATATTTCGCCTTTTTGGGGATAAGAGTATTTAGTCTTATAATCTTCAAACAATTCTCTTGTAATATATGCATCTGCTTTTCCTCCAAAAGTTCCAATTTTGAAGAATGGAATATCTCCATTATCTGAAGTTTGCTCTTTCATGATGCGCTTGCACATACAAATTTCTCCAACCTCTCCCAACGTTTTCATTTCCACCCCTTCTTTCCCTTCAAGGTCAAGGAGTTGGTCACGATAGAATTCATATTGTTTGCGACGCTGAGCTATTTGCTTTTTGATGTTTTCTATTCCAGCAGTAAAGGTATCGAGTATCCCCACTATTCGCTCTTGCTCGGAAAGGGAGGGAATGGGAATTTCGAATTGAGAATATTTTGATATCCAATGTCGCTGATGGCCTCCTGGAACAAAGTTTATTCCTAACATTGCATAGTACACATACCGAAAATTCTCCTTTGATTTTGGTCGCAACATTTTCATTGCAGAACTTTTGACTTTAAAGTCGTAGTCAATCCAATGAAAAGATGTAGTAAAATCGTCGAATATAATACATGGGTTATCTTTACTTGCCTTAAAAACCCCTTCGGTTTCATTCGTATATCCCAACAAAAGCGATTGTCCTGCTGTAAGTACAGGTATCTCATAAGAATCATCGTATTCAGTAGATTGCACCAAATAAGGTGTTGGCTGTTCATATTCCAAACATTGCTCTAACTTCTTCCACTCCACCATCCTATTTTCCTCCTTTCTTTGTGTTTTTCTTCCGCTTCTTTAATTCCACGATAAGTGAGAGGATGGCGATAACCACTCCCAAAAGACCGACAAACAGTGTTATGAGGTCGAAATTCTCTTTTGCCCAAGACATTAGTGCATCCATACGCTACTCTCCTCCTAATTATTTTGCTGATTAATCAGGTTCACC
>CAZIKA010000148.1:0-5247 GCA_964539705.1 uncultured Prevotella sp.
AGATAGTCCTCGTATGTGGGCTTCTGAATGAAGGTGGCACGCTGCATGGTCTTTTCTATGATGTCGCCCATCTGCAGGAATCCGCAACGGTCCTCCAGGAAGGCACGGTTTACTATCTCGTTGGCTGCATTGACGATACAAGGCATGTTGCCACCCTGATTTAGGGCCTCATAAGCCATAGCCAAGCAACGGAACTTCTTCAGGTCGGGCTCGAAGAAGTCCAGATGCTGTGCAGCAAAGAGGTCTAAGCGGTCTCCACTAAGTGATAATCTCTTGGGGAACGAGAAGGCGTACTGGATAGGCAGACGCATATCAGGCACACCAAGTTGAGCCTTTACGCTACCATCCATAAACTGTACGGCACTGTGAACGATGCTCTGGGGATGAACCAATACCTGAATCTGCTTAGCTTCTACACCAAAGAGCCATTTTGCTTCAATCACCTCAAATCCTTTGTTCATCATGGAAGCCGAGTCGATGGTGATCTTCGCCCCCATATCCCAAGTTGGGTGACGCAGGGCATCTGCCTTGGTGACGTGGGCAATCTCCTCCATAGATTTCAGGCGGAAGGGACCGCCAGATGCTGTGAGCAGAATCTTATCGATGGGGTTCTCGTCTTCACCTACTAATGACTGGAAGATAGCAGAGTGCTCACTATCTACTGGCAGGATGGAACAACGGTTCTCGAGTGCCAACTGACAAATCAGTTCACCAGCAACAACCAATGTTTCCTTGTTGGCCAGACAGATAGTCTTCTTTGCCTTGATAGCATGAATAGTGGGCGAAAGACCAGCAAAGCCCACCATAGCGGTGAGCACCATATCGATGGGACCAGCCTCAACAATCTCGTCAAGGGCGCGTGCACCAGCATACACCTTCACGTCAGGTATATCGCTCATCAATGCCTTCAGCTCATCATAACGTGCCTCGTTGGCAATGACGATGGCGGCGGGCTTGAATTTGTGGGCCTGCTCAGCCAGCAGTTCCACCTTATTATTGGCTGTCAGACAGTACACCTCATAGAGGTCGCTGTGTTCCTCGATCACCTCGAGTGCCTGTGTGCCAATGCTTCCCGTAGAACCGAGAATAGCTATTTGTTTTTTCATAAATCCAAGATACCCTCAGGAAGGGCTATTGTAATTGTTTTGTTATCTTTATCAATATCTGTAATCAATTCTTCCGATGCAGGAATCAGCGTACCGTCTTCCAGTTCGAAGAGAATATTCATCGTGTTATCGTCGATGCTGGCGATATTACCAACGTTCTTTCCGCTTTGGTCGTCAATGATGCTGAAACCTACGAGGAACGACCATGAGATTTCTTCTTCATCATTATCCGACAACTCGCGAGGGAAATAGACGTCACAATTGGTCAACTCTCGAGCACGGTCCTGTGTGTCAATATCCTCGAACTTCACCAAGGCGGTGCTGTCTGAGCGGAAGCGGTATTCCTCCATGAAGAAAGGTACCAGGATACCATCAACCTCTAAGATGAGATATTCGGCATCCACACGGTCGAATACATCATCATCGAAGTTGAAAGTCACCTCTCCCTTCACACCATGCGCCTTTCCTATGCGGCCTATTTTGTATACGTCTTCCTTCTTGATCATTCCCTTGTAATCTTTGCACCAAGTGCATTCAGTCGCCCTTCGATATTTTCGTAGCCTCGGTCTATCTGCTCAATATTGTCGATACGACTGGTACCTTTTGCACTCATAGCAGCTATCAGCAGGGCGATACCGGCACGGATATCGGGGCTCGACATACGTCCGCCTCGCAGTTGCAGTTTGCGATCATGTCCCACGACAACGGCACGATGTGGGTCGCAAAGGATAATCTGTGCACCCATGTCGATGAGCTTGTCGACAAAGAACAGACGACTCTCGAACATCTTCTGGTGTACCAGTACCGACCCACGAGCCTGTGTGGCTACGGTGATGAGTACTGATAGCAAGTCGGGTGTCAGTCCTGGCCAAGGTGCATCAGCCAGCGTCATGATGGTACCGTCAATAAACGACTGTATCTCATAGTGGCGCATGCGGGGTATGTAGAGGTCGTCGACCTCTTCCTTAATCTTGATGCCCATACGGCGGAAGGTGTTGGGGATAATGCCCAGGTCTTTGATGGAGACATCCTTGATGCGGATGCCGTCGCCCACCATTGCTGCCATACCGATAAACGAACCCACCTCAATCATGTCGGGCAGGATGGTATGCTCTGTACCGTTCAGGTGATCTACACCCTCGATGGTGAGTAGGTTTGAGGCGATACCGCTGATGTGAGCACCCATCGCGTTGAGCATCTTACAGAGCTGTTGCAGATAGGGTTCGCAGGCAGCATTATAGATAGTGGTGGTGCCCTTAGCCATGACGGCAGCCATCACGATATTTGCAGTACCGGTTACGGAAGCCTCGTCGAGCAGCATATACTGTCCCTTAAGTTTTTCTGCTGATATCTCATAGACATCGCGCTCTGCTACGTGATGGAACTGTGCACCCAGTCGTTCGAAGCCCAGGAAGTGGGTATCCAAACGACGACGTCCTATCTTGTCGCCACCTGGTTTGGCGATAGTAGCCTTACCCATGCGAGCCAACAGCGGACCAATCATCATGACAGAACCACGCAACTGTGCACATTTCTGTACGAACTCGTTGCTCTGCAGATAGTCCAGATTCAGGTCGTCAGCCTGGAAAGTGTAGGTGCTTCCTTCAGAAGAGACCTTCACACCTACATCCTTCAGCAGTTGGATAAGATTCATCACATCCCTAATCTTGGGAATATTATGAATGGTCACCTGCTCGCTAGTCAGCAGTGTGGCACAGATCACCTGCAGGGCCTCGTTCTTGGCGCCTTGTGGTGTGATGGTTCCGCTCAGGGGATGTCCTCCTTCAATGATGAATGCTGCCATTATTTCTTCTTTTTGCCAGATGAACGTTTCGTTTGTGGTTCGCTCAGGTTGACTCGTTCAAAGGTGAAGTGGTTCAAGTCCAACTGTACGGCACCATCGGTCAGACGGGCCATATCGTCGGCTACCTTCTCGTCGTCCATCGAACCGTGTCCCCATTGTATCAAGTCGCGCTTCATCTGATTAGCCGTCAGACGAATCAGTTCATCGCGTTCATCGCCTTCTGGCATCTCCTTCAATTTGTTCAGCAACTCGCATACCAGTCGTCCGTAATGACGCAGACGGATATCGCCCTGTGGCAATTGCATGGGCTGTGGCTTGTTGTGGAATTTCTCGGCCTCGCTGATGTCGAAGGGCCATTCTATATCCAGTTGCTTGTGACTCATCAGGTACAGATGGTCCCACAGCGTCTGCTCGAAATCGTTGTTGTCACGAATCTGTGGCACCTTCGTAGCCATCAGTCTGACGATGGTCTTTGCGCAGCGCAGTCGTTCTTCTTTGTCGGGCAGTGTGATAGCATGGTCAATCATGCGCTGAATCTCGCGACCGTACTCGGGCATCAGCAGCGTTTCACGTTGTGTGTTGTAGTCCAATCCTTTTATGTTCATAGTCTTAAATCAGTTTCTTAGGCATCTTTGCCACATAATCCTTCAGATAGAAGGGCTCAAAATAGGCCACATCCTCTGTCTGTTCGTTCAGCAGTCGGCGCTCGGCCAGTGGCTGCATCCATTTTGCCAGAGGCTCAATCCCCTCAATCAGGTGGGCATTTGGATGATTAATTGTTTCCATGCATTTTGCAGCACCGTTACCGAAGAAATATACAGGGCGCTTGTCGAGCCACTGCTTGTAGGTCTCTGCGTCAACCACATCGGCACCTACGGGGCGTACCTCGTGGAGCGCACGGTCATAGATGCCTGCATAGACCTCCATTCTGCGGGCATCGATCATTGGGCAGAGTAGGGCGTCGTCTTCCACCATCTCTCTTAAAAGCACGGGAACGCACATCAGTTCCAGCGTAGGCACGGCAATGAGCTTCAGATTTCTACCATAGCAGATACCTTTTGCCATTGACACACCGATGCGCAGACCAGTGTAAGAGCCAGGACCGCAGCTCACGGCTACGGCATCAAACGGAATGGCATGATTATCAGTAAACGAGAGGGCCTCGTCTACCATCGAACCCAGACGCTCCGCGTGATTCGGCCCGCTGTGGTCTTCCTGTTGGAAAATCACGTGAGAATCCTCTGAAACAGCTACAGAGCAGACGGATGTACTAGTCTCTATATGAAGTATACACGACATTTTCTTATACCTTGATTATATACGAATATGCAAAGGTACGCATTTTTTTCCAAATGCCGTTGCATTTTAGAAAAATTATGTTTTAGCTTACAAGTGCTAAGTGACGTGCAAACGAGTCGTAAGTGACGTGCTTACTATTTGTAACTGACGAACTGCCTGCTCCTTTTGTTTATAATCTTAAATGCCTGTTATCGCGTGATTCCCCTTCAAGCCATCTGAGCCTGAGGGGTGAGTGTTAGGGTGTTGAGACGTTTATGCCTCGAAATTTGCCTGCTGTTGATGTTTTGGCAGTATGAAAACAAAGTCTCCTGTTGATAATAAAAATAGATTTTGAAAAATTATGTTCTCATGGCATTGCATACTGCACAAAAAACAGTAACTTTGCAATTGCAATTTGCTAATGTACATTCGCATGAGGCTTTCATTCACCATATTATTCCTCCTGCTGCTCTTCGGATGCAAGCACATCTCAGCCCCAGCTCCTGTGGATGAGGATGTAATGGCATTGGCAGAACAGGGAGATGCTGAGTCACAGATGAAAGTTGCTCTGGCATTCGACAAAGATGAGAATTTTGAGGAGGCCGCCTCCTGGTATAGGAAAGCGGCAGAACAGGGAGTGAGCGAAGCACAGAACAACTTGGGGGTGATGTATAAGGACGGACAGGGCGTTGATCAGGACTACAACGAAGCCGCCCGCTGGTTCCTGTTGGCTGCACAGCAAGACAACACCTTGGCGCAACTGAACCTAGGCTGGCTATACCATGCAGGCAAAGGCTTATGCCAAGATACCGATTCTGCCCGCTATTGGTACTCACGGGCTGCACGGAAAGGACACGCCACTGCACAGCTGAACCTCGGTATCCTGTATCTGCAACAAGCCGATACCACCACAGCCATCTACTGGCTACAACAGGCATCGCAACAAGACAACAGCGGAGCCCAGCGCATATTGCAGCATCTTGTTAAAAACAAATAAATGGCTTTGTTTTCATACATCTATTGATTTAAATGTTCTTGTTGTCTTTGCCAGATTTTGCT
>CAZIKA010000149.1:0-5230 GCA_964539705.1 uncultured Prevotella sp.
AGCGAGGGCGGAGCACAGGAAATATTGGAATATGCCTACGAAGAATTCGCACGATGTACGACTCTGAAGGAACTTTAGGAATGAGGTGCTGCCAGTTCAGCGTTGAGGAACAGGCAGCTCCTCATCGAGGAACAGGCAGCTCCTCATCGAGGAACAGGCAGCTCGCGGGTTAGGATTGACGACGTTGTAAGACTACCTGATAAAGTTGGTTCTAATGGGAGCCTCTAATTCTGGATGTCCTTCCTCGTTGACGTTGAGCTTGCGAAGCATCCAAGCCATGTTGCGTCCCAAGGTACGCATGGTCTGCATTCCTTCTTCGTCTTGAGCCACTTGTCCAGGTGTTTGACCATAGGCCATGTTCCAATATTGGGAGCTGACAATGGGCATATTCAGAATTGTGAAATACTTGTTGAGGCGATCGAAAGCAGCGGAAGCACCACCTCTTCGGCAAACCACAACACTGGCTCCCGGCTTAAAGCGCAGGTCTTTGCCAAGAGAATAGAATACGCGATCGAGTAGGGCACAGAGGGAACCGTTGGGACCGCCGTAATAGACCGGTGATCCAACGATGAGACCGTCGATGCCGTCCTTGATGGATCGCATCACTTTGAAGTAGAGATCATCGTGGAAAGTGCATTTGCCTTCGCGTCCGCACATGCCGCAGGCAATACAGCCTTGCACGGCTTTCTTGCCTATGCTGATAATCTCGGTATCAATGCCTTCGCTGTTCAGCGTCTTTGCAATTTCGCTCAAGGCTGTAAACGTGTTGCCATTCTCTCTTGGGCTTCCGTTGATGAGTAAAACTTTCATAATTCCTTAAAAAATGGTAATAATGAGTGCAAAGATAATGCTTTTTCTAAGAAATTTGCCCAATGATGTATGTTTTTTACTTTTTTTTGATTACCTTTGCACCCGCTAATAATATTAAGATTGATAAGATTGGATAATTATGAAAAACGAATGGAGAGGCTTTAAGGGCGTGAAATGGCTCGAGGAAGTCAATGTGAGAGACTTTATTCAGAACAATTACACCCCTTATGATGGAGACGAGAGTTTCTTGGTAGGACCTACTGAGGCTACTAACATTCTGTGGGGCAAATTGCAGCAACTGCAGAAGGCTGAGCGTGAAAAGGGTGGTGTGCTGGACATGGAGACAGAGATTGTCAGTTCAATGACTGCCTATGGTCCTGGCTACATCGATCCAGAGACAAAAGACCTGGAGAAGGTGGTAGGTCTGCAGACAGATAAGCCTCTGAAGCGTGCCTTTATGCCTTATGGCGGCATCAAGATGGCTGAGCAGGCTTGCACAACCTACGGTTATCAGCCCTCTGAGAAATTACACGAGATTTTTACAAAGTATTGCAAGACCCACAACGATGGTGTGTTCGACGCTTATACCGACGAGATGAAGCGCGTGCGTCACAACCACATCCTGACTGGTCTGCCCGATACCTACGGACGTGGACGTATCGTGGGTGACTATCGTCGTGTGGCCCTCTATGGTATCGACTTCCTGATTGAGCAGAAGGAGATTGATAAGTACAACTGCGGTAAGCGTCAGATGAGTGAGGATATCATTCGTCTGCGTGAGGAGATCTCTATGCAGATCAAGGCCCTGAAGGAGATGAAAGCTATGGCTCAGATCTACGGCTACGATATCTCTCAGCCCGCTAAGAATGCTCGCGAGGCTGTGCAGTGGCTCTACTTCGGCTATCTGGCTGCCATCAAGACGCAGAACGGTGCCGCTATGTCAGTAGGTCGCGTTTCTACATTCCTTGATATTTATATTACGCGTGATATGCAGGAGGGTACCCTCACCGAGAGCGAGGCTCAGGAGCTGATCGACCACATGGTGATGAAGTTCCGCATGGTGAAGTTCGCACGTATTCCTTCTTACAATGAAATCTTCAGCGGTGACCCCGTATGGGCTACACTTGAGGTTGCTGGTCTGGGACAGGACGGTCGTCACATGGTGACCAAGAACTGTTTCCGTTTCCTCCACACCTTGGAGAACATGGGTCCTTCACCCGAACCTAACCTCACCGTGCTCTACTCACCCCGTCTGCCTGAGAACTTCAAGCACTACGCTTCGATGATCTCTGTGAAGACAAGTTCTATTCAGTACGAGAACGACGACGTGATGCGTCCTATCTGGGGTGATGACTACAGCATCTGCTGTTGCGTGAGCGCTACTCAGACCGGTAAGGAGATGCAGCTCTTCGGCGCCCGTGCCAACATGGCAAAGACCCTGCTCTACGCTATCAACGGTGGTGTGGATGCCAAGACCCGCGAGCAGTGCGGTCCTAAGTTCCGTCCTATCACCAGCGAGTACCTTACATGGGAGGAGCTGGAGCCCCGTTTCCGCGATATGCTGGAGTGGCTGGCTGATATCTACGTGAACACGCTGAACCTGATTCACTATATGCACGATAAGTATTTCTATGAGGCTGCCGAGATGGCTCTCATCGATACCGACGTGCGCCGTACCTTCGCTACAGGTATCGCTGGTTTCAGCCACGTGGTTGACTCTATCTGCGCTGTGAAGTACGCGAAAGTGAAGATTATCCGCGACGAGACTGGCTTCAACGTAGATTATAAGGTGGAGGGCGACTTCCCCCGCTATGGAAATGATGACGATCGTGCCGACGAGGTAGCAGTATGGGTACTGAAGACCTTCCTCGCTAAGATCAAGCGTCACCACACCTATCGTGATTCTGAGCCTACGACCTCTATCCTCACCATCACCTCTAACGTGGTGTATGGTAAGTACACAGGCAACCTGCCTGATGGTCGTCGCGCCGGCACTCCTCTGTCTCCTGGTGCTAACCCCAGCTACGGTGCAGAGAAGAACGGTCTGCTGGCTTCGCTGAACTCTGTAGCCAAGATTCCTTACGAGTATGCCCTCGATGGTATCTCAAACACGCAGACTATCGCACCTTCTGCACTCGGTCACGATGACGAGGAGCGTGCAAACACCTTGGTTCGCGTGATGGACGGTTACTTCACTAAGGGTGCTCACCACCTGAATGTGAACGTGTTTGGTGTCGACAAGCTGCTCGATGCTATGGAGCATCCTGAGAAGCCTGAATATGCTAACTTCACCATCCGTGTATCTGGTTACGCCGTGAAGTTCATCGACCTGACTCGTGAGCAGCAGGAAGACGTAATCGCACGTCAGGCTCATGAGCGTCTGTAAAATGACCACAGCAGAACTAGAAATACTAGTATGACTAGCAAAGCTTATATCCATTCTACCGAATCCTTTGGCTCTGTTGACGGGCCTGGGATTCGGTTTTTGATTTTCCTGCAGGGATGCAAGATGCGCTGCAGGTATTGTCATAACCCAGACACATGGAAAACGGATAGTGTGGGATGTGGTTCCCCCGCATCCGTCACTGAACTGCTTGATAAGGCGGAGCGCTATCGCGACTATTGGGGCAACGAAGGGGGCATCACCGTATCAGGTGGTGAGGCGTTACTACAGATAGATTTCCTTATAGAACTCTTTGAGGAAGCCCATCGACGCAATATAAATACCTGTTTGGATACAGCAGCTCAGCCCTTTACACGCGAAGATCCGTTCTTTGGGAAGTTTGAGCGACTGATGCAGAGCACCGATCTGGTGATGCTAGATCTTAAGCATATGGATACGGAACGCCATCGCTGGCTCACGGGTCATGGTAATGAAAATATCCTTGACTGTGCCTGTTATCTCTCTGATACAGGCATCCCGATGTGGATACGCCACGTACTGGTGCCTGGTATTACGGACGATGAAGAACATTTGTGTGAGATGCGTCGCTTTATCGACTCTCTTCATAGTGTAAAAAAGGTTGAGGTGTTGCCGTATCACACGCTGGGTCTGCATAAATGGGAGAAACTGGAGATTCCCTATACACTCCGTGATGTACCAGTTCCTACAGCGGAACAGGTGCGCCGTGCAAGAGAAATTCTATGTCAATGATTGAATAATGGCGATATAGCATCGTAAAAAAACGGGAATAGATGGCTACACCAATGTATATTATAGAGGAGAAGAAGCTACGCAGGAACCTGCAGTTGATTGCTGATGTGGCGAAAGCGGCAGATGTGGAGATTATTTTGGCATTCAAGGCTTTTGCGCTTTGGAAGACCTTTCCTATATTCCGTGAATATATCAACAGCACTACAGCCAGTAGCCTGAGTGAGGCTAGGCTGGCGCTAGAGGAGTTCGGCTCAAAGGCTCACACCTATTCTCCTGCCTATACCGATGATGAGTTCGATGAGATAGTGAGATGTAGCAGTCATCTGACTTTTAATTCCTTGTCACAATACGAACGGTTCCGTGATAGGGTGGTGGGGAAGGCCAGCATCGGCCTACGTGTCAATCCAGAGTACTCGGAGGTGGGTACCATGCTCTATAATCCATGTGCACCAGGTACTCGTTTCGGGGTAACCAGCGAGAAATTGCCAGAGACATTGCCTCAAGACATTGAGGGATTCCATTGCCATTGTCACTGTGAAAGCGGGCCGGATGTGTTAGAGCGCACCTTGGTGCATATTGAAGAGAAGTTCTCCCGTTGGTTCCCACAACTCAAATGGTTGAATCTGGGAGGTGGACATTTGATGACCCGAAAGGATTATGACACTTCACACCTTATTAATATATTAAAGGGGCTGCATGAGCGTTACCCTTGGCTGAAAATTATTCTTGAGCCAGGTAGTGCTTTTGCTTGGCAAACGGGACCATTGGTGAGTCATGTGGTGGATGTCGTGGAAGACAAGGGTATCAAGACGGCTATTTTGGACGTCAGTTTCACTTGTCACATGCCCGATTGTCTGGAGATGCCATATTTCCCAGATGTTCGTGGGGCCGAGCATGTGGATGAAACCTCTCACCTCTTACTCCTCACCTCTCACCTCTATAGGTTGGGCGGCAACAGTTGTCTGAGTGGCGACTTTATGGCTTCATGGCGTTTTGATCATGAGCTGCAAGTTGGAGAAGAGGTGATTTTTGAGGATATGATCCACTATACAACGGTGAAGACAAACACGTTCAATGGTATCACGCATCCCTCGATAGCCATGCTTCATGAGGACGGAAAACTGGAAATCCTGCGACAATTTGGTTATGAAGACTATAGAAATAGGATGGATTAGCACTTTTTTTTGAAAAAATCGCAGAAAAGTTTTGGCAGTTCGGAAAAAAGTAGTACCTTTGCATCCGCAATCGAGAGAGATGCACTTCTGA
>CAZIKA010000150.1:0-5019 GCA_964539705.1 uncultured Prevotella sp.
AAACGGATGTCATTCCGATTTTTCTTCCTAATAATCCTGGCATTTCAGTTTAAAAATTTAAATAATAAAAATGTTATAAATAATAATTTGTATTCTTTGCTTTTAAGTGTCATTTTACCTTTTATCCACCCATACACACACAAAAAGGAGAAACAGCCCATTCCTTTTCTTTCGGAACATAAACTGCTCTTTTTCAGTGTGTTGTTAGCAAATCGCCAGCGCAACGACCACTTTTGCGGGTGCAAAGGTACAATATTTATATGGAACGAGCAATACCAGTAGGCATCAAAATAACATTATTTAATATCTTTTATACTTTCAAGACTCCTCTTTGGTATCTATTGAACCGTTATACTGTTCATTCCCTTGTTCAATTTCACCCTTTTCTGTTCTCCATTTACAGTCAGCGTTACCTCACAGCGTTGTTGAGCATTCAGCGTAAGGGTCTCCACTTTCATATCACGCCACGTCATATCAACAATGATACCGCCACGGGCACGGATACCAGAGACAGAGCCGTCTTTCCAGTTGACAGGCAAAGCCGGCAACAGTTCCAACATCACACTGGGTTGCCAACTGTATTTAGCAGACTTGGTAGGCTTCAAAGAATATTCGCTCTGCATCAGCATCTCAATCACACCGGCACAGCCCCCGAAGTTGCCATCGATCTGGAAAGGGGAATGGGCATCCAATAGGTTAGGATAGGTACCTCCGCCACGACGTGCATCGGGTCCGCGATAACCATCAGGGCTCACATAGCTGAGCAGTTTTCTATAGATATGGTAGGCATTTTTCGAATCATGAAGTCGGGCATAGAGATTCACACGCCAGCCAGTACTCCACCCCGTGGTCTTATCACCCTTCAGCTCAAGGGTACGTAAGGCCGCATGATGGATAGCCTCCTTGGTGTTCACGCCGTCATCGAGATGATGGCCAGGATAGACCCCGAAGAGATGACTCTGATGGCGATGGTGTGGGTCTTCATCCTCCCAATCGTAGAACCACTCCTGCATGTTTCCTTTATGACCTATCTTGTAAGGTTGCAGACGAGCAAGAGCCTGATTAGCCTCTGCCACGAAATCCTTATCACGTCCCAATATAACAGCAGCATCACGTGCATCGGTAAGACATTCACGAATCATAGCGATATCAGCAAAGCCACCATAGCAGGTGCGACCATGATAGCCATCAGGTGTCACAAAAGAGTTCTCTGGCGATGTCGCAGGAGCCGTAATCAGATACTCCTGAGCTTCCACACCCATGTCCTTTGTCGAGATAAGCCACCCCAGGCAGAACTCTGCAGCGCCTTTCAACACGGGATAGTATTCTTGCAAGAAAGCTCGATCCAACGAGAAGGTATAGTGTTCCCAGATATGGGTCGAGAGCCACGCACCTCCCATATTCCAATTGGCCCACATGGGATCACCCGTATGAAGACCTACAGGACAAGTCATCGCCCAGATATCCGTGTTATGAGCCAAACACCAACCACGCTCCACGCCATAATATGCCTTTGCCGTAAGCTCACCGGAGCCTTGCAGTTCCTTCATAAAGGTGAAAAGTGACTGGTGCATCTCTGGTAAGGCTGCAGTCTCAGCAGCCCAGTAGTTTTCCTCCACATTGATATTGCTCGTGTAGTTGCACGACCAAGGCGGAAGTATGCTTTCATTCCATAGTCCCTGTAGGTTAGCAGGCACGTTTGGCGTACGCGAACAACTAATTAGCAGGTAGCGCCCATACTGGAAATAGAGAGCCTCAAGTTCAGGATTAAAACGACTCTCGTCAACATACTCACTCAGTTGAACGTCAGTGGGACGCTCATCCTTGGAGGGAGAACCCAGAGAAAGTTTTACGCGATTGTAGATGCTTTGATAGTCCTTCACATGGCGATACCATAATTTGGGATAAGGCACGGAGGAGATATGCTTCAGACGGGTATCAGCCAACTGTTTATACGGTTTACCCTGCTTGACGGGGTCTTTATCGTAACCACTAAACGAGGTGGCATCAACGATGTAAAGCGTCACCTCACGAGCACCATCCACCACGATATCATGCCCCTCAGCCCTGACATTCGTTGCGCTCACCAGCACCTTGGTACGGAAATGGATGCCACGATTGGAATCGTAGGCAAATTTCTCCTTAGCATCGTAATAACTGGGGAGCGATGCGTAACCTGCATAGCCATCAGCAACCAGAGTGTTTTCGCCCTCCGTGCTGCAAGTGTGTCGCAACTGACATGACAAAGAAAAGCGGGCCTGAATACCACGAGGATTGTCTGTCGTGATATGAACAACGAGACCTGAATCGGGGTTCGAAGCAAAATAATCGGTAGAATACAGATACTTGCCACGATAATAGAGTGTGCTTGCCGTAGCGTTGCTCAAGTCGAGCCACCGACGATAGCGGCTCACCGTTTCAAGGGTATCAAGATACTCGATAGAGAGTTGTCCCAACGGCTGATAGTTCTGCGAGAAATGCCCTTGCACATCACGCTGCAAGCGGTCCGCCTCTTTGTAGTCACCATTGCGCAACGCCTCCCTGATAGCGGGGATCGTCTTATGGGCATCAGGCGAGTAGATGTTCATATTACAAGGTTCACCCGTCCACAGCGTGATATCATTGAGCGAGATTCTGTCGGTCTGTGTACCGCCATAAACGATACCACCCATTGTTCCGTTGCCTATCACCAGAGCCTCTTCAAAGTATTCTGCCGGTCTGTCATAATGCAACGTCAGCGACGAATCTTCTGCCCTACCCGACAAAGGCAGAGACAACATCATCGAGATTAAAGTAAGATAAAAGGGAAAGGTAAACCTATGCATACACAACATCATTTTTATATTTCAGGACACAAAGATACGCATTTTTTTCATTACAGCGTGATAAGTGAGAAATTATTCGTAATTTTGCGGCCGAAAAAAAGCATTAGCATGAAACAGTCCACCTTATTATATTATAATATACACCAGGATGTCGTGGCCTTCAGCACCACACGTCACGGTGGTGTCAGCAGCGGCAACTACGCCTCGTTCAACATCAACCGCTATTGTGGCGATTCAGAAGAAGCCATCATGGAGAACCGCCGACTGTTATGCCAACAGTTGAATGTTGAGGACGAGCGTCTCATCATGCCGCATCAGGTACATCTCACCAAAACAGCCCAGATTGACGAAGCCTATTTCGCCTGCCCAGAGGAAGAGAGAAAAGAATTATTGGAAGGGGTCGATGCGGTGATGACCAATCTCCCTGATGTCTGTATCGGCGTCAGTACAGCCGACTGCATCCCCGTCCTCATTTACGACTGTCGCCGTAAGATCGCAGCTGCCATCCACGCTGGTTGGCGAGGCACGGTGAAGCGTATCGTCCAGCAAACCATTGCAGACATGAAGGCCATCTACGGTTCGGAGTCCAAGGACATGAAGGCACAGATAGGTCCTGGCATCAGTCTCGACAGTTTTGAAGTGGGCGACGAGGTCTACAATGCTTTCGCGGCTGCGGGCTTTGACATGAGCCTTATCAGCCAGCGCAAAGAAAAATGGCATATCGACCTGCCGGAATGCAATCGACTTCAACTCATCGAAGCAGGCATTCCTTCTGAAAACATTTCCGTAGCCAACATCTGCACCATGAAACAGTCGGACACATTCTTTTCCGCCCGTCGTCTGGGCATCCAATCAGGCAGAATCTTTACCGGCATCTGCATCAGGTAAAGAAGTTTTCACAACGGAATAATCCTAATTGTGATTTGCTAAAATTAGTGCTGAAAAGAGGTACACTATTGGAGATTTGAAGCAATGGAATCAGGAGCCTATCCCCGTGATCTCTTTTAATGCCTATTTATTTTCATTTATCATAGTTATACGGCAATTTCTCTATTGTTCCCACGCTGGGAACGATTCATTTCCACGCTGTGAGCAACATAGTCCCAGCATGGGAATAAAACCATAATTAGCAAACCTTTTCTTATTTTTTTTGCTAAAGTTATACTTTTACGTAAGACTTAACATAAGCGAAACGTAAAGTATTCATTTTGAGCATTTTAGAAACAAAATCACAGTTCCAACACTTAACATAACAGTTAACATACACTTAACACAGAGTTAACATAAAGGAATACCCAAGTTTGGCATTTCACCTTTTCGCTGACGAATCAATGTTAACTCTATGTTAAGTGTATGTTAAGTGTTATGTTAGGTCTTTTTGGACCAAAAACAAGACATAAGTATCTCATAATAAACACATTACATTATTACAATGTTAAGTGTTAGCAAAAAATGGTTATTTCTTTGCAGCAAGTGGTTCAGGAGTGGAAAGAATCGGAGAGACAAGTCCCTGATTCTATTTGATCGATAAGACTGAGATAATACAACAGGGACTGATTGGTCTTTGATTCACTCTTAAATACATATTATCGTTTAGTAAAGGATTCGTGTAATCAAAAAATTACACGAGTCCTATTTATATTTCCCTAAACAAAATATGGTAGTATCAGAAAATATGGTTACCTTTGCATCAATGAACATACAAGAATTACTGAATCGTACAGATCGTTTTGCAGCCAATGCTGGTTGCAGGATTACAGAGGTGGACATGGAACATGCTGTCGCTGAGATGGTGGTGACGGGAGATCACCTGAATGGAGGCAATGTGTGTCAGGGAGGTGCGTTATTTACGTTAGCAGACTTGGCCATTGCTGCGTTAATGAACAGTCAGGGACAACTGACCTTTGGCATCAGTAGCAGCATCATGTTTGTGTCGAGCGCCAAAGAGGGTGACCTACTCAGGGCAGAAGCCGTCAGCGTCTGCAATCATCATAAGATTCCCTCTGTAGAAGTACGCGTCACCAACCAGGAAGGTCGTCTCATCTGTCACGTCACTGGCATAGGCTATCGCAAGACCATCCCCCTACCCCAGAAATAAATCACTCTGTGCCACACTCCGTGCACACTATATCTGAGGACAAAACAAAGAAGCCCTGACTCATTACTGAATCAGGGCTTCACTCTGAAAAGATGG
>CAZIKA010000151.1:0-5002 GCA_964539705.1 uncultured Prevotella sp.
TATCAAAAGTAAGTCACCGCGGAACTACTGGACATTAAACATTAAAGATTAAACATTAAAGATTAAACATTAAAGATTAAACAAACTATGAGTATCTATTACAAGAAGTATCAGAACAAGAACGAGGAATCAAAGGCATACGGCAAATGGTATGCACGTGTACAGAACATGGGAAAGACCGTAGAGCTGGAGGACCTGGCACAGCACATGTCGGAGCACAACACGCCCTTCTCAAAGGGTGCCATCGCAGGTGTACTGACGGACATGGTAGGCTGCATCCGCGAGCTGATCCTCGAGGGCAAGGCCGTGAAGCTGCCCAACCTGGCCATCTTCTCCGCAGGCATCAGCTGCAAGGGTGCCGAGACGCCCGAGAAGTTCTCGGTCCAGAAGAACGTCAAGCGTGTGTACCTGAAGTCGCGCGCCACCGGCAACTTCTCCACCACCGACCTCTCACGCAACGGACACCTGAAGGAGATGAGTGAGTACGTCTCGCCTCAGGATGAGCAGGAGGTAGGAGATATTGAGAATCCGTAAGATTTAAGGGGGCAAGGAGCCCCTTGCCCCTTGCCCCTAACATTAACAACTAAACAACTAGACTTATGCAAAAAAGAGATTTTTGGAAATTCGTGATTCAGACAACAATTAGTATTCTTTCGGCTATTGCCACAGCACTGGGAGTAACGTCATGCGTAGCATAGATCTGATTGTCGTCCACTGCAGCGCCACCCGCTGCAATCGCCACTACACCGTGATGCAACTTATCCGCGATCATGCAGATCGCTTCGGGTTCACCGGCTACCACTACTACATCACCCGCGACGGCACCGTGACCCAGACACGCCACGAGCAGCTCATCGGTGCCCATGCCGTGGGTTACAACCAGCATTCGCTGGGCGTATGCTATGAGGGAGGACTCGATAAAGAAGGGAATCCCGCCGACACGCGCACACGTAAGCAGAAGCACGCCTTGCTACAGCTATTGAAACGACTGAAGGCAGAGCATCCCGATGCCCGCATCCTGGGCCACCGTGACCTGCCTGGCGTCCACAAGGCCTGTCCCTGCTTCGATGCCATCACAGAGTATTCACGACTCTAATGAAGTAATTTATTTTACTACCATTTTACGTCCATTATTGATGTACATGCCTTTCTGCGTAGGCTGCTTATCCAGCTTACATCCGTCGAGGGTGTACCAACTATCGTCTTTAACTTCTTTAACTTCGATAACTTCTTTAACTCCCGTTTCCTCTCCGAAGTTCGTTACGAACACATATGTCCCAGTACTTGACTCACCGAACTGGAAGAAGGCACGGAAGGCACTCTGTATTTCCTTATCGCCCATATGCGCCAGCGCGTTGCCGACCGTCATGTAATAGATGTTAGTGTCAAGCGAATCGAATTCGATGGCATCATAGCTGCCAATGAACAACACATTACCGTCGGCCAAAGAAACGGTATTTCTGGCGAAAGCCTCATCACTACCGTCGATGACAACACCCTTGAACACGGGGTTCACGATATCGTAGTTGCCAGGAATGCTGTCGTAGTCAGCAGCCTTGTCCCACCTAATGATATAGGGTGTACCGGCTGTAAGGGTGGTTACGGGCTTACCGAAGGTCAGCGTTACCACACTGTCCGTCAGCGTAGCATCGGTCAGCGTCCTGGCAATGGCACCTGCCAGGAGTGAACCCTCGAGCTTAAGATCGAAGGGCAGACACAGCGTGTTCCAATCACCGTCCTTATAGAGTGTTCTGTCGCTGAGCATCACATTGATGGAGTCACCGGCGTTACTGCTTACCTTCGCGCTGTTGTAGGATTCGTTGTAAAGATCAATGGTCCCGTTAATGATATATTGGATGCCTGCCCGTGCGTCTATCTTACCCTGACCGAAGTGCGAGGCATTGGGACCTGCTATGGTGTAGTAGTCGTTGTTGGCGGTGCGACGCATGATGTCCTTCACCTGGTTCACCGTCAGCGTCTTACCTGCCTCGTTGGCAGCCTGCAGCCACTGGGCCACGATGCCTGCTGCCGTAGGCGTAGCCATCGACGTGCCCTGCATGGAGACATAGAGGTTGTTGACATCGTTGACAACCATATTAGAGCCAGAATCCTCACCGTAGTAGCTATTGTCATCTACCTCTGTGGTGTGGAAATGGTTACCACCTGCCACAAGCTGTGCGCCCGGGGCGGTAATCCAAGGATAAGCCTGCCCTGTGGTACTCATCTCTGCGGTAGCATAGCTCGAGAAATAGGCGATGTCGCCCCACTTACCGATTATGTTATAGTTGTAGTTCTTACCCAAGTAATTGGTTATATCGGTTTTCGTCACATAGGCACCCACCGAGATGGCATCAGAGATGGTGGCCTCGTCACTCACGCACATATCGTCAGTACCGTCAACCCACAGGTGGTCAGGAGTCATCAGAAGGTTGGTAAAATAGCTATAGTAGCCAGCCCACATATTGATGTCGACACTGCCGGATTCGGGAAACACTTCTATGGCCAGCGAATAGGCATCTTTTACTTTTGATTTCATATCATCTGAAGTATCAACGAAAATTTCGTAAATACCTTTATTTCTACCAATACTAACGTCTATCGTTCCTTCATAATAAGCGTCCATCCCGCTGAAAGAGACCGTATCTTTCGTTATCGTCCATGAATCCAACACCTCACCAGTGGCATTGTCGAGCACATACAGTTTACAGTTCAACCTACTTGACTTTTCTGTGGCAGTGGCATAGGCTATCACTGATGTGTATTGATTACCTCCCTCTTTTTCTGTGTGGATGATGGTGCCCAGAGGACTCTCGCTACTGGCTGAGCTTTTCTTCACGAACAAGCCGCCGCCCTCGCTGCCTTTTGCATGACCGGCATCGTTCGATGAAGCAAAGAGAATGATGTGATTGGGATGACTGTCGCCAAAGTATTTCGCTACGAAGTCAGCGAGCACGCCCGTACCATTGCGAGGGCCTGCAGAAGTTCCCCAGCTATTGCTTATCACCAGAGGCTTTCCTACACTATCGGCATAATGCACCATATCCTTGAAGGCATTCATCAGATGAGTCTCGAGAAGTCCACTGATACCTGCCAGATAGAGGTCGGCACCGGGGGCCATGCCGCCAAAGGTGGCCTTGGAATGGTCATCGGTGACGGTAATCGTGAAGTTAGCCGAATCCATTTTCTCGATGATCACACTCGATCCGCCAGCCGTAGAAGAGGTGTGGGTGCCGTGGTCCTGAGTATTGTCGTCGGTGGTCAGCGCAGCTATCTGCTCCGGGGTAGTGCAAATACGTGCGCTGTCGCCATCATAGACATAGGCACGCTTGATGCGCGAGTTGCCGTCCTTATCCTTGAAGGCGATGTGCTGGAAGTCGATGCCGATGTCGATGATGCCGAGCACCACGCCCTTACCATCGTACTTGGTGGTGATGCCCCGCGCCAAAGCATTGTCAGACAGTGTGAGCAGGTCGTTAACATAGGTCGTCTGTCGTGCCATGTCCGTGGTGGGACGCATCTGCCGAGCCACCTTAATCTCAGTGACGTTATCTACCTCTGCCAGCGCCTCCAGTTTATCTACAGGCACGTTGGCGGTGATAAAGTCCATATCATCGAAGGTGCTCTGCACCTGGACACCCAGCTCACGCACGGCGCTCAGGTCGGCAGGGTTGGCCAGATGGATGAAGCACGAGATATAAGCCATGCCGCCAATGGTGTCGGGGCTGGCTATCAGGCGCTCGGCTTTCTTCCGAACCTTGGCAGGAGTGTGGCGCCTGTCAACTGCCTTCTGCTGTTTCTGCAGTGCTTTTTGTTCATTCAGAAACATCTGTGTGGTAACAGAGAACTTCTTGTTTACTTCCTGGGCCCACATCATCCCGAAGGGAGCCATCATGAGGACGAGCGTCAGCACGCCCCTCGTCGCAACATTCTTAATCATCTTTTTCATTTGTCTATATATATAACTGTGTTTAGAGGTCTTCTTCGTCATCAAATCCATCGAAGTCGAATCGTACATCGTCCTTTTGATTGGGAGACCAAAACTTTTGATGTCGGTTCTATTATATCCACCTTTGCTCGCTTGAAGAAGGCATCCTTGCTGTTGAATTGTGATGACCTGCATCTCGGGCTTTGAATATGTCTTTTTCATTGTTTTGTCCTCCATCTTTTTTTATGCTTACCTTTTTACTTTTTTACCTTTTTACTTTTTTACCTTTTTACCATTATTGATATATACCCCCTTTGCCGTGGGCTCACCGTCGAGTTTAGTCCCGCGATGCCCCCATGCTTGTTGCCATTTGATAATAGGGCATGAATTAACACTTGATTGGTGACGTGGCAATTTTCAACAGTTCCGGAGTTGTTACCTGCGATACCGCCAGAAAAAGTATGGCCGGTGATACGGCTGTCATCCAGGGTGATATTCCTGACGATACCCTGTTGACCAATATACGCGAATAGACCTTGATACTTGCAAGCATCTGTATTGTCTTTTTTGTATATACGGATACCGCGGACGGTATGGCCGTCGCCATCGAAGGTTCCCATGAACGCATAATACTTATTCACATAAAAACGTCCGATCGCGGTGTGGTTGTTCTGGTAATGGTAAATGTAGTTTCTTTTGTAGAACTGTTGTGCGATGCACTAATCGTGAACGTGCTGGCCGCCCAGACACTACTCTGCCCCACCATCAGTGCTGCTATCGTCAGCATCAGGGTGAGGACATGGTTTAGTTTTTTGGTTAATGGTTGCATTGTGTATGTTTTTGTTATTTCTTTCTCTTAAACATCCAGATAAACATCAAAATAAGCAGCACCCCTAACAAAACGTATATCAGGGTGAAGATAGAGGCAAGCACTGGGGCTTCATGAAAAAAATCTACTAAAGACATGGTTAAGGTTTATGGTTGTTAATTATTTCAGGCGCAAAAATAGGAAGAATTAGTGTAAAAAGGTGTATCTATTCGCGCAAAGGTGTATCTATTCGAAGAATAAGGTGTATC
>CAZIKA010000152.1:0-2895 GCA_964539705.1 uncultured Prevotella sp.
GTTACAACAAAAAGGCTTGATCTAGAAACATCAAGAATTTGAGAATTAGAGAATTGACTCACAGGGTCACCTCACACGGGGACAGTCCCCATGTGATCCGAAAAAGAAATAATTCGCTAATTCTCAAATTCTTGATTACTTTCCGCTGACGATTTTTTTGATATCGTTGAGCTTGTTGAGGGCTTCAAGGGGCGTGAGGTTGTTGACGTCGAGGCCAAGGATTTCGTCGCGAACCTGACAAAGGACGGGGTCGTCCAATTGGAAGAATGATAACTGCATGCCCTCGCGACTTTGGGCAATCTCCGCTGTAGGCTTGCCAACAGTGCCTACAGAGGCGTTGTCAGCCTCTAATTGCTTTAGGATGACATTGGCGCGCTTAACAATACTCTTCGGCATTCCAGAAATCTCTGCCACGTGAATACCAAACGAGTGCTCTGAACCACCCTTTTCCAGTTTGCGCAGGAAGATAACCTTTCCTTCCACCTCTTTGACAGAGACGTTGTAGTTCTTGATGCGCTTGAAGTTCTTCTCCATCTCGTTCAGCTCGTGGTAGTGCGTCGCAAACAACGTACGAGCCTGAGCTTTGGGGTGTTCGTGCAGATATTCAACGATTGCCCATGCTATCGAGATACCATCATACGTTGAGGTGCCTCGTCCCAACTCGTCGAAGAGTACCAACGAGCGAGGTGTCACGTTATTAAGGATATTGGCAGCCTCCGTCATCTCCACCATGAAGGTCGATTCACCCAAGGAAATGTTATCTGAGGCCCCTACCCTCGTGAAAATCTTGTCCACCAAACCAATTTTCGCGCTCTCTGCAGGCACGAAGCTACCAATCTGGGCCAACAGCACTATCAAAGCTGTTTGGCGCAAGAGAGCCGATTTACCAGCCATATTAGGACCAGTGATGATGATGATCTGCTGGCGCTCTGAGTCAAGATAGATGTCATTAGGCACATAATGCTCGCCCATAGGCAGCTGTGTCTCGATAACAGCGTGGCGACCCTGCTTGATGTCTATCACATCGCTGGCATCGATAACAGGACGCACATAATGGTTCTCCTCTGCTGTCTTGGCAGCACTCAGCAGACAGTCGAGATGAGCAATGACATTAGCATTAATCTGTATCTGCGGAATAAACTCCTGCATGGCCATGACGAGGTCGTTGAAGAGCTGTGCCTCGAGTGACAGAATCTTGTCCTCAGCACCCAGAATCTTTTCTTCGTATTCCTTCAATTCCTGCGTGATATAACGCTCTGCCTGAGCCAGCGTCTGCTTGCGCACCCACTCCTGTGGTACCTTATCCTTATACGTGTTGCGCACCTCCAGATAATAGCCAAACACATTGTTATAGCCCACCTTCAGCGAGCTGATGCCCGTTTCTTGGGCCTCGCGTTCCTGTATTTGCAAAAGATAGTCCTTACCTGAATAAGCTATATGGCGCAATTCATCCAAATCGGCATTTACTCCATCACGAATCACGCCTCCCTTGGCTACCTGCTGTGGTGGGTCGTTCTGTATCTCGCGTTCTATTCTGTCGCGAATGCTCTCGCAGAGGTTCAGTTGCTCCCCTACCCTTTTCAGCGATTCGTTGTTAGCATAGAGACACGCTGTCTTGATGGGTTGGATAGCCTGCAGGGCCATCTTCAGCTGTACCACCTCACGAGGCGACACGCGACCCACAGCAACCTTCGAGATAATGCGCTCCAAGTCGCCAATTCGATGCAACTGGTCGTCGACACACTGGCGGAACTCAGGTTC
Organism: uncultured Prevotella sp.; assembly: GCA_964539705.1. Lineage (GTDB taxonomy): Bacteria > Bacteroidota > Bacteroidia > Bacteroidales > Bacteroidaceae > Prevotella. Next base: position 1,762 of record CAZIKA010000152.1, read on the forward strand.
ACGATAATAATACTCCACGATGTCCAGGCGCTCGTTGATGGGCTTCTCATCTTTTAGTGGAAATACCAGCCAACGACGCAACATACGACCACCCATAGGAGTTACTGTGCGATCTATCACGTTCAATAGCGACTTGCCATCATCCTGCATTGGACTCAGCAATTCCAGCGAACGTACTGTGAACTTATCCAGACGGACGTACTTGTCTTCCTCAATACGAGAGATACTGGTGATATGGGCTATCTGCGTGTGCAACGTCTGTTCCAAGTATTGCAGGATGGCACCAGCAGCAATGACGCCACTCTTCAAGTGGTCAACGCCAAAGCCCTTCAGCGACTTCACGTTGAAGTGTTTGAAGAGTTTCTGGTGGGCTGTCTGTTCCGTAAACACCCAGTCGTCGAGCTCGAAGGTGACGAGCCGATTGCCAAAGTAACGCTCAAAGTCGTGTTTGCGACCCCTATCGTAGAGCACCTCCTTGGGCTGGAAGTTGCCAATAAGCTTCTCCACATAGTCGTAAGTGCCCTCGCCTACCAAGTATTCACCAGTAGAGATATCCAGGAATGAGACACCACACGACGCCTTGCCAAAATGTACTGCACAAAGGAAGTTGTTCTCTTTATAGTTCAACACCGTGTCCTGCATGGCCACACCTGGCGTCACCAACTCCGTAATACCTCGCTTGACCAGCTTCTTCGCCAGCTTGGGGTCTTCCAGCTGGTCGCAGATGGCCACACGCTTGCCAGCACGAATCAGTTTTGGCAGATAGGTGTCCAGTGCATGATGAGGGAATCCTGCCATCTCGTCGCCCTTGTTATAGCCGTTGCTACGATGGGTCAGTGTGATGCCCAGGATACGCGAAGCAATGATGGCGTCCTCGCAATACGTCTCGTAGAAGTCGCCACAACGAAACAGCAACAAAGCCTCAGGATACTTGGCCTTGAAATCGAAAAATTGTTTCATCATGGGTGTCAACTCGCCATCTTTCTTTGCCATCTTGTTTCTGCTTATTCTATAAATGATTAACAGGACCTTTTGCCATTTTGCATGCAAAGGTACAAAAAATTCTCAATTCTCAATTCTCAATTCTCAATTATTTTGTATCTTTGCATAAGTAATGGAGAAAAAGGACAATAG
>CAZIKA010000152.1:2995-4987 GCA_964539705.1 uncultured Prevotella sp.
ATAGACTGCCATTTGGGGCACGTTATCAATGGATTCAAAGCTGGCACGAGAAAGGCTGCACGAGAAATTGGCATTATTACTGAGGCGATACCTCAGCCTACGAAACAGGCCCAAAATGTTTCTATTCCCCTTTCTGGAGTCTCGTACGCTGAGGCATCGCCTCAGCTAAAACATTCCCCTATCGGCACCCTCTGGGAGCCTGGCTACCACGATCGCCTACTGCTTCACAAAAACCAACTGGCGCATATGTTGGCCTATCTCGATGATAATCCTCGCCGCTTGCTGCTGAAGCGCCAGCACCCTGAGTTCTTCTCGCCCTTGGGCGAACTAACCTTCGCAGGTGTTAAGATGCAGGCGATGGGCAATGCCGCTCTTCTATCCCATCACCAGATGCGACGCTTGCAATGCTCGCGCCACCTCTATCAGCAGGAGATAGACGGCCTGCAACAGGATTTCCTGAATGAGGGAAAAGCTGGCACCCTCATTATCTCTCCCTGCATCAGTCCTGGCGAACAACAGATTGCTACTGCCTGCATCAAGGCACACATTCCTTTCATCGTACTCTTGGTACACGGCATTCCACCCTTCTACAAACCTCAGCCTCTCTATCTCGAGGCCTGCGCCGAAGGCCGTCTGTTACTGATGAGCCCTTTCCAATGGCAGAACGAGAAGATTACCAACATGCGACAACGCTGTCTCTATCTCAACGACCTTGCTCAACGCATTTGTGAAGAGGCGAACAGACGAAAGCATTTATAACAAACTGATAAAGGGTAGCGTTTAAGCACTACCCTTTATCTTGTATAATATTAAACGATTACTTCATAACTACTTTACGACCATTCATGATAACCAGACCCTTGTAGCTTGAAGTTACCATCTGGCCTGCCATGTTATAGGTCTTTCCCTCGAACTTGGTGTTAACCTTCATCTCGTTAATGCCTGCCTCGCCTGTCTTGGTAAAACTGATAGGATAGAGCTGATAAACTGCATCCGTGTTTTTGTCTTTCTTATTGACAGAAACCATACCCTCAACGGTGTACTTAGCGCCAACCTCAAGAGCTGAAGCGCTAACATTAAACTGGTTATATACTGCCAACTCTGCTTCACCAACCTTGAAAGTTAGATTCTTACTACTAGCGCTAACATACTCTGCATTTTCAACTGTCACATAAGCGTTGATGTTGTCTTTCAGCTGGTCAATTGTTATGGTGGTGGGCGTAACTGTTGCACCCTCAGACTCTACCTTTACGTTCATATCTGTAAAAGCAAACTCAGGCAGTTTCTTGTAACGCTTCAAATTACCCCAAAAGCCACCAAGGTTCGTATTGCTGACGTTACCACTAATGACATCACCCTTCTTCAAGTTCTGTGTATTGGTGCCGTAGAATAATAGATTGGCCCCATCACCATCAGTCAGATAGATGTATTTGCCATTAACGTATGTTACAGTATTCGTAGCAACAGGGAAACCTTCAGCATCGATATTTCTGAAGAAGTAGAATACGGGTTTGCCATCAGCATCGTCCTCATCGTCCTTTGTGCAATCGGGGTCAGCGATATCCTTGGCCATTTCCTTCAACAGACCATAGGTATTATAAACGGTCAAAGTGTACTTCTTAGAAGATGCTTCATAGATATCATTGCCTGCATAAGAAGCTGTCACCTCTAATACTCCATAGCCATCAGCGACGTTAATCTTACCTTCGCTGATTGAAGGCTCAGGTTTGCCGTCCTTACCCTTCCAAGAAGTCACTTGCAGACTCCACTCAACAGTATTTCCAACAGTAGTTTCGCCTGCCATAACGGTAGCAGTAGGCAATGCAACAGTTTTACCAATCTCAGGGAACATATCGTCTGGACCTTGACCTATCTGAGTCGTATAGCCTTCTGCGAAGATTATTTTTGTAGCGGTCTTGGTATCACCACCCTGACCTGCGTCTTCCCATACTATCGTGATTTTATCAATGTAGATGGCACCATTATGAGCAA
>CAZIKA010000153.1:0-4980 GCA_964539705.1 uncultured Prevotella sp.
CGTCCTCGTTGATAGGACGGTTCAACTCCACCGTTTCGCCATTCACACCGCAGGCTACTACGCTGCGTGCCAGAGCAGGCGAAATGCTCTCGGCAATCTGAAGTCCGGTTACGCCCTGCTCATACGAGCGAACAGATCCGTCCGGAAAAGTAATCTTTATTTCCATATCTACAATATATGTGTAAGTTTAAGCGGATGCAAAGGTAGTGCAAATCGAGCGAAATACAAAATAAATCACCATTTATTTTTATTTCCGAGATGCAGCCTACCTTCGATGAGATCAATGGTACGAATAAGTAAGCAAAGAGCAAAAGAAATTCACATTTTTCTTTTGCTCTATTTTTTCATTGTTTCTGCCCTAATGCATTATATCGAAGTCCGTCCTTCTCTATAACAAGGCGGCGGTCCTTGACATATTTCCTTACACCAGGCATTTTCATCTCTGTCGTCGGTGATACACCTGTTGCCGGATTACCTGGCCGTTCGTATGGTCCAAGGTCACGCGCCGTGCCGGTCACCGTACGTGCCAGGAAGGGGAAATCCTCTACGAGTTGCTGCCATACGCCATTCACATTGTCTAGGTCTGCATTGCCAGCATCCACCAGCCGATTCTCAGGGTCAGCCGTCAGACGGCCGAAACGACGCGGCAGGCCGCCGCAGATGTCACGCGGCAACAGAGCATCGTCCTCATCAAGCGTGATATAGTCATCGGCACTGATACCGGTTACAAGATGATTAGTCCAGCCATTCTTCGACATCTTTGAAGTCATTCCATTATAATCATCATAGCCAACACAGATTTCCTGCTTACCCAGACACACATTATTATAATACTTGGTGTTGGCATCAGAGCCACCACTCTCAAACATGTAGTCGTAACTGTTGTCGAAGGCCAGACAGCCAACCAATACATGACCGTCTTTATGGTTGTTGCAGTCGAAGCCCTTGACAGAACTGCCCTGATTATGTCCGAATGAAATGGTGTTAAACACATAGTGAATGCCTTTCGAGCTGCCACCAGTACCATTACCGCCGAGCTTGATACCATTGCCGTTACCCGAGAACGATGCAGAACTACTCTTCTGAATATAGTCTTTCACCCAAAGATGATCAGAGGCGACACCGGCCTTCCAGGCCCAACATTCGGCGATGATGACATCGTAGTCGGTTTCGAAGAGATCCCACGAATCGTCGCTGTTATGCCATGCACGACAACGGATGAAGCGGTTGCCCTTACCATTATGCATCTTGCAGGCAAAGCCGTCGGCATCGGAGCCGTAGTTAGCATCATAGTCGCAGTTATGGTGCGAGTCGCAATCAATGATATCATTATAGGCGCAATAGGTTCCATCGTTCTCCGAAACACCGGGGAACGTATCACTGAACTTATGTCCGAAGCCCAGTTGCAGGCCCGTATCCAGGTTATACGAAAACTCACAGCGTTCTATGCGGTTATGCGACCCTTCCAGTTTGATGCCATTGTCGGCCGCATGGGTAATATGCAAGCCAAACAGCCACCAGTAGTTCCCCGTAATGGTGATGCCACGTTCCCCCACCCGTTCGTTAGTCAGTCCGTTCACGAAGTCGAAAACAGGCTTTTCACCGTCATAGCAACGAATCAAGATAGGGTTCTCTGCTGTACCACTGCTCTTCATACGAACAGTGAACTTGCCATCGCTCTGCACAGACTGTTTATACGTTCCACCACGACAGATGATGTGGGTGCCTGGCTGCGCGTTATTAATGGCTTTCTGCAGATTGAACCAAGGTTTTTCTATCGTACCATCGCCTGTCTGATCATTACCATCGGGAGCAATATAAATAGTCTTCTGTGCCGTGGGGAATGCTTTGGTGGGAACCCATGTACCCTCGGTGATATACGTAGGATCATCAGGGTCAACAGGAACGACATTTGCCGACTTGATAATCACCTTCGACACATAGGTATTGCTGGAACTGCCAACAAAGCGGAAGCGCACGTTGGTCTGTCCGTCAAGGGCGGTCTTGGCACTGTATGACCTAGCACCAGAGCCACCGGAGGAAATCTCAGCAAGCTGCTGCCAGGCACCATCATTCACAGAATAACTGATAATCAGCTTATTGCTGCCTCCTGAGCCCCAGTCAACGAAAATCTTACCAGGATCGTCAAGAGCCGGAGTAATCAGATAGGAGGACGTACCGTTGGTGAACGTGAACTGTTTGGTTCCATTGTGCTCCTTCAATTCCATCTTCAACGTCTCCCAGTCGCCAGAAGGCAGCGACAATGTTGCAGCACCGTTAGCGCCGTATTTTCCTTTGGCCAGTGAGGAGAAATTCTCTGAAAGGTCGTCTGCCTGTGCCACGAAGGCACAGAGCAGCAGAGCTATACTTGATAATATCTTTTTCATAGTTCGAGCTTATTTGATGATTTGACCCTGTACATTATAGTTTACACCATTCTTCCGAATCATCAGACGACCGTTCTCTATCACCTTCGTCACGACAGCGTTTCTCTTGACATTTGTCAGCGTACTGATACCCGTCAAATCAATCTCTGGCACCTTCACGTACATATCGTAGACACGGGCGCCGCCATTAGCACCTTCTTGCTGGAAACTGATTGTTCTCACTTGCGTCAGCACGTTCTCATCCGTCAGTCCTGCTGCGGCCAGCACATCATAGTTAGCATAGGCGCCTTTCGTATATTTCTGCGTTGTCACACTCTTCGTAGTACCGTCGGCCTGTGTATAGGAAATCTTAAACTGTCGGCCGCCAGTGGTGTAAAGGTTCAGTTTCAGTTCCAGAAGGCCTCCGGCAAGAGCCAAAGCCATACCGCCATTACTCTCACCCATACACAGAGCACCCTTGTCAAAGCCCGATGCCGTCTCCTCTTTCTCAGGATCTATGGTCGTTGCCGTCTTATCGCCTTGAATCAAGGTAAGCACACCTTGCAGATCGACAGGCAATACATCGATGGCATCCTGGAAGTGATACCAGTCGCCAGTAAGTACGTGGAAGGGCTTAACCAAAGTGATGATACCTGTCGAAGTGACGGGCTTCACACCTGCTTCGACATCACCTGACACCGTCACCGTGAAAGTACAGGTAGCCTGCGGCGTACCACTGATAGTGAGCGTGTTGCCAATAACGCTGTAGCTCAAGCCCTCGGCAAGACCTTCTACCACGACGTCCGTTCCCACCTCGTTCCACGCATACACAATGTCAGCAATAGCCCCACCCGCTACAATCTCCTGCATGGCATTGGCTGTATTGCAGGTCAGCGTTATCTTCTCTGGAACGACATATTCTGCTGGCAAGCCGTCCAACTCGTAGGCACCAAAGTCTGGGGCTTCATCGTTATAAGGAATATAGACATCATCAGCGGTGATATACTCCAGACCTGCGGCAGCACATTCTGCCTCTGTCATCTTGCGGGTTGGCGTAAAGCCGATGATTGGCGTACCCATGTCCTTGAAGATGCTACCTGGCTTCAGTCGTGCGAAGTTATTATCAGGTAGAGAGCCGTCATACTCACGATCTGCCTTGAAGTCGGCAACACTCAGCGAGAGGAACTCACCAGAGTGGTCCTTGGTCACTATTTGAGTCTTTCCTTCCTTGTAGCCCTCCTTGATAGGACTGCATCCATCAATGGTAGTCCATGAGTTGTATTCTGTGTCAGGGTCCTGATAGCCTTCTTTGTCGGGCGACAGGAACTCGTGGTTACCCACATTCACGCCGCTTTTCTGTGCCGTTGCACCCCACCCCACGCAGTTGCGGATAGTCATGCCACCATACTTGAAGATAGTGGGGAAGCGGTAGTTGTATTCATTTCCCCAGGCAGTACAGTTGATGACGTACATACCCTCATAGGCATTATTCTGGTCGAATCCCTTATGTAAGTTCTCGAATGCCACACAGTTGGTCACCACATGAGCACCTGTCGACTGGTCGAAGGCAGCACCACCGGCACTGCCACCACCACCCAGTTTGAAGCCATTGCCGTTCTTTCCCTCTGTGCCGTCCTTCAGATAACCGGCATGCCAAGCCCAGCAATGATCAATCACCACGGGATGATAGACCATGTAGAGATCCCAGTTGTCATCACTATTCGTCCATGCACGACAACCGTGGAACTCCGTTCCTGGTCCTGGGAACAGCTTACAGGCAAAGCCATCGGCATCGCCACCATCGTCGTTACCGTTATAGGTACGCAAGTCGCTGTTCTCGTATGAGTCACAGTTAATCACCTTATTATATCTGCAATAGCTATAGCCAGGATTGAACTCCGGCTGTCCGCTGATAGGAAACGACTTCGTCTCTTCTATCTTGAAGTCCTTAAACATACCAATCTGCAGGCCCGTATCGTTATTCCATCGAAACACGCAACGCTCTACGATATTATACGAGCCTTCCATCTTCATGCCGTTATCCTCGGCATTCTGCAGCACCAGTCCGTAGAACGTCCAATAGTTAGCCTCGTGGTTCACGTAGATACAGCGTCCCATCTTGAATTCCGCCTCCGTCTTGTGATTCATTCCCGAACCATCGATAATCACCTTGCCTGCAGCTTCATCAGGCCATGCACGCATCTCGCAGCGCAGGTCTGCCGTCGTGTTCAAAGCAGGAATCTTGATACGCTCGCTAATCACATACGTACCCGCATGAATCAATATACGATCACCTGGCTGTACCAGTTCCACCGCCTTATGGATAGTCAGCAGCGGAGCCTCCTCCGTACCTGCATTCGCATCGTTACCAGTAGTAGCCACATGAATATCCTTTGCCATTACATTCATGCCAGCCATCAACATACACAAGAGCACCAAAGCCCTTCCCAGAAGTTTATTACACATAATAGTTTTAGTAGTTTATTGTTTATCGCGTGCAAAGGTAGATAAATATTTCATTTCTTCCAAATAATCCAAAGGAAAAAGTCATAACTATCAACAACGGAATAATCCTAATTGTGATTTGCTAAAATTAGTGCTGAAAAGAGGTACA
>CAZIKA010000154.1:0-4976 GCA_964539705.1 uncultured Prevotella sp.
CTTCGAATGCACTTCAAGTACACGTAGACTCAGAGGACAAAACCACATACCCGATTCAGGTATCTGGTTCTAACTACAAGTCAAATACTATGTTTATCAACGAGTCTGGTCTCTACTCCCTGATCCTCTCTTCCAAGCTGCCGCAGGCGAAGGCCTTCAACATGGCGGTCTTTGATTTCAACGCCGTGCTGAGAGGGTGGGGAATGGCAAGATGATGATTAGTCGATGATGCGGACACCGCCTTTGTCAGCAGATGATACGCTTTGAGCGTAGGCTCGTAAAGCCTTGCTGACTACGCGGTTACGCTTCAGAGGCTGTTGTGGACGGGCGGCGAGCTCTTCGTCGCTCAACTTCACATTGATAGAGCGGCTGGGGATGTCGATAACGATGATGTCGCCATCCTTAATCTTTCCGATATTACCACCGCTGGCTGCCTCGGGCGAGATATGTCCGATAGAAAGGCCTGAGGTGCCGCCAGAGAAGCGTCCGTCGGTAATGAGGGCACACTCCTTACCCATGTGCATAGACTTGATGTATGAGGTGGGGTAGAGCATCTCCTGCATTCCAGGACCGCCCTTAGGACCTTCGTGGGTAATAACAACGCAGTCGCCTTTCTTAACCTTTCCACCAAGGATGCCTTCGCAGGCGTCTTCCTGAGAGTCGAAGACTACAGCGGGACCTTCGAAATGCCACAGCTCTGGAGCCACACCGGCGGTCTTCACCACGCAACCGTCCTGAGCAATATTTCCGAAGAGCACAGCCATTCCGCCATCCTTGGTGTAGGCATGCTCGATATCGCGGATACAACCGTTGGCACGGTCGGTATCCAGACTCTCCCAACGTGTATCCTGCGAGCCCATCTTGGTAGAGAACTTACCGGCAGGAGCGCTGTGGTAAATACGGTCAGCCTCTGGGTCTATAGTATCTCCCGTGATAGAGTACTTCTTGATGTCTTCACCGAGGGTGGCACCATTCACACGCTTGCAACTGAGGTCGAGCAGGTTGCCCTTTGCCAACTCGCCCAGGATTCCCAGGATACCACCTGCGCGGTTTTCCTCCTGGATAGAGTACTTCTGCCAGTTCGGAGCCAGTTTGCAGAGGAAAGGCACCTTACGTGAGAGTGCATCAATATCGCTCATCTTAAAGTCCACGCCACCCTCCTGAGCCACAGCCAGCAGGTGAAGCACGGTATTGGTAGAGGCACCCATAGCAATATCCAGCGTCATAGCGTTGAGGAAAGCCTGACGGGTAGCAATACTACGAGGCAGAACGGAGTCGTCACCGTCCTCGTAATAGGCGAAGGCATTCTTCACAATCAGCTTGGCGGCATCACGGAAGAGCTGCACACGGTTTACGTGCGTAGCAAGGATACTACCGTTGCCTGGTAGCGAGAAGCCCAAAGCCTCTGTGAGCGAGTTCATAGAGTTGGCGGTGAACATACCAGAGCAGGCACCGCAACCCGGGCAGGCGCTGTGCTCCACAATCTCCAGCTCTTCATCGCTGACGGTGGGGTCGCCACCCTTAATCATAGCCGTAATCAGGTCGGCATTCTCGCCATTCACCTTACCGGCCTCCATAGGTCCGCCGCTGACGAAGACAGCAGGGATATTCAATCGCATGGCAGCCATCAGCATACCAGGCGTCACCTTGTCGCAGTTACTGATGCACACCATAGCATCGGCCTTGTGTGCATTCACCATATACTCAACAGAGTCGGCAATGATGTCGCGTGAGGGCAACGAGTAGAGCATACCGTCGTGCCCCATAGCTATGCCATCGTCAACAGCAATGGTATTGAACTCAGCAGCATAGCAGCCCAGCTTCTCAATCTCAGCCTTTACAATCTGACCAATCTCGTGCAGATGGGTATGACCGGGCACGAACTGTGTAAAGGAGTTCACTATGGCTATGATGGGTTTGCCAAACTGTTCACGTTTCATACCGTTTGCCACCCAGAGGGCGCGGGCGCCAGCCATTCGTCTGCCTTCGGTGCAGACGCTGCTTCTCAGTTGATGTTTCATTTCTATATATTTTGTGTTAGTCGAATATTTCGTGCATGACTGCCTCTTCGCTGTCTTCCGGTCCGTCGACGATTTGCATATCATCTTCGCTATAGCAGGGGTCGAAATCTTTGGGAACGTCGAAGCGGTCGTCCTGTGTATAGGGTAGCGAGGTGTCGGCATAGATGCTCTTCATATAGAGTCCGAAAATGGGAAGCGCCATTGATGCGCCCTGACCATAGACCATGGAGTCGAAGTGGATGTCGCGATCGTCGCCACCTACCCAGCAGGCTGATACTAACTTGGGTGTAACGCCCATAAACCAACCGTCGCTATTGGAGTTGGTGGTACCCGTCTTACCGCCAAGCGGAGCCGTGAGGTTATAACGGAAACGCAGACGTCCAGCAGTACCGCCATCAACGACAGCACGGAGCATATAGAGCATCTTATCAGCTGCCAGGCTACTGATGACCTCGTTCATGCGTGGTTTGAACTCTGCCAGGACATTGCCTTCGTTATCTACAATCTTGGTGACGTACATAGGAGCCGAGCGGATGCCGTGATTGACGAAGGCGGTATAGGCGCTGGCCATCTCGGCAACGGTAATCTCGCAAGGACCCAGACAAAGGGCTGGCGAGGGTACTATCTCTGGATTGCGGATGCCGTAGTTATGGAGCAAGGTCACAAAACCTTCGGGCGTCAGACGATGCATCATCAGATAGGCGGAAATCCAGTTGTTTGACTGCTGCAGACCCCATTTCAGGGTGACCATCTCTCCATAGCGTGCACGACTGCCGTTACGTGGTGTCCAAGGACGTCCGTTGACCATATAGGTCTCCTGAACATTGGGCACTTCATCGCATGGCGTCATGCCGTTCTCCATAGCCAGAGAATAGAGGAAAGGTTTGATGGTAGAACCCACCTGACGGCGTCCTTCGGTAGCCATGTCATAGGCGAAATGCTGGAAATCAAGTCCGCCCACATAGGCCTTGACAGCACCTGTCTGAGGTTCCATGCTGAAGAAGCCTGTGCGCAGGAACGACTTATAGTAGCGGATAGAGTCCATAGGAGTCATCGTGGTGTCTTTCTCTCCGTGATAGGTGAAGATAGTCATGGGCACCGGTGTAGCGAAGGCGCGATTGATCTCCTCGTCAGAACAGCCATCGGCTTTCATCACACGATAACGCTCTGACTGGCGCACGTTGCGTTGCAGAATCTTTTGTACCTCAGCTTTCGAGAGATTACGAGAGTAGGGGGCATTGGCCTTGGAGCGGTTGCTCTTATCGAACTCTGGCTGGAGATACTTTACAACGTGGTCGTAGCAGGCCTGCTCAGCATAGTGCTGCATACGGGAATCGATGGTGGTATAGACCTTCAAGCCATCGGTGTAGATGTTATAATGTTCGCCGTTGCGCTTCACATTCTTGTTGCACCAGCCATAGAGCGGGTCTTGCTCCCAGTTAAGGGAGTCCATGAAGAATTTTACGTTGTTCCATTCGGGATAGTCGCTTCTGACGGGCTTTTTCGCCATCATATAACGACGCAGGAAATCACGGAAATAGGTGCCCTCGCCATCATTATGGTCGGCAACGTGGAATTTGAGATTCATAGGCACCTGTCGGCAACTGTCGAACTCTTCCTGAGTGAGATAGCCAGCCTTGAGCATCTGACCTAACACGACATTACGGCGTTCCAGGGAACGCTCAGGATATCTGACAGGGTTATAGTACGACGGGTTCTTGCAAAGGCCAACAAGTGTGGCGCTTTCTGTTGTCGTCAGTTCTGAAGGCTCTTTGGAGAAATAGGTGTTGGCAGCCGTCTTGATACCTACGGCATTGTGGAGGAAGTCGAAGTAATTGAGATACATAGCGATAATCTCGTCCTTCGTATAGTTGCGTTCCAACTTCACGGCAATAACCCATTCGATGGGCTTTTGCAGGGCACGCTCCATCGTAGAGTGGGCTGTCTCGGAGAAGAGCTGCTTTGCCAACTGCTGGGTGATAGTAGAACCACCACCGGCATTCTTATGCCTCATAAATCCGCGCTTGATGATAGCACGTCCCAAGGCATAGAAGTCGATGCCGGAATGCTCGTAGAAACGCTCATCCTCTGTAGCTACCAGGGCTTGGATGAGTGAGGGGGAAATCTCAGAATAACCCACCATCACACGATTCTCGCGGCTCATGCTCCAGGTACCCATCAGTTGTCCATCGGCAGAGTACACCTGAGTGGCATAACGGTTGATGGGGTTTTGAAGATCCTCAATAGGAGGCATATAGCCTATTTTTCCCTCTGATATAGCCCAGAAGCACACAGCAGCGCCAACAACCAGCACAAATAGTGCCGTCCACATCAGGGCAATAATCCATTTTCTCATTTTCTTCATTTTGTAAATTTTGCTTGCAAAGGTAATAATTATTTCTGAAACGGCGATAAAATGAGAGGAATTTTGTGTGCGCACAAATAAATAGACGCCATACTTGACAGACAGGTATGACGTCTATATATGAAAAAACTGTATGAAAGGGAGAAGGGCTTAATCCTCTTCAGGCGTGATGAGCTTGTAGCCCTTGCCGTGAATATTGATAATCTCAATCTGAGGATCGTCCTTCAGATGCTTACGCAGTTTGGTGATATACACATCCATAGAGCGGGCATTGAAGTAGTTGTCGTCAATCCAGATGGTCTTCAGGGCGAAGTCGCGCTGCAGAATCTCATTGGCGTGAGAGCAAAGCAGAGCCAGCAGTTCGTTCTCCTTGGTAGTCAGCTTGGTCTGGCGCTCACCAAGAGACAGCAGCTGCTTCTGGGTATCGAACAAGAAGTTGCCGATGTGGTAGAGGGTTGACTCCTTATTCTTCTTTCCACGAACGCGGCGCAGAATAGCCTCAATACGGAATACGAGCTCCTCCATAGAGAAGGGCTTGGTGATATAGTCGTCGGCACCAATCTTGAAGCCTTCGAGGATATCTTCTTTCA
>CAZIKA010000155.1:0-4970 GCA_964539705.1 uncultured Prevotella sp.
CGGTACGTACGGTGAATGTGGGGTCTTCCTCAGCCAGCTTAGCCAGACCGTTGTCAAGCTTAGCGATATCAGCCTGTGACTTAGGCTCAACGGCGATAGAAATCACGGTGTCGGGGAAGGTCATAGACTCCAGCACGATGGGTTTCTCCTCGTCGCAGAGGGTATCACCAGTGCGGATATCCTTGAAACCTACACCTGCGCCGATATCACCAGCGTCGATAGAGTCCATAGGAATCTCCTTGTTTGAGTTCATCTGGAACAGACGGCTGATACGCTCCTTTTTACCTGAACGGGGGTTGTAAACGTAAGAACCGGCCTTCACGCTACCTGAGTAAACGCGGAAGAATACCAGACGACCCATGTATGGATCGGTTGCAATCTTAAATGCAAGAGCTGATGTAGCCTCGTCCTCGCTGGGCTTGCGGCCTTCCTCTTCCTCAGTGTTGGGGTTGGTACCAATCACAGCCTCTGTATCCAGAGGTGAGGGCAGGAATGAGCAAACAGCGTCGAGCAGGGGCTGTACACCCTTGTTCTTGTAAGAAGAACCGCAGAGCATAGGAGTACACTCCATAGCGATGGTTCCCTTACGGATAGCGGCGATAATCTCAGCCTCAGTGATTGAGTCGGGATCGTCGAAGAACTTCTCCATCAGAGCCTCGTCGTACTCGGCAGCAGCCTCAAGGAGCTTCATACGCCACTCGTCGCACTCGTCCTTCAGGTCAGCGGGAATCTCCTCAACATCGTACTCAGCACCCATTGTTTCATCGTGCCACAGGATAGCCTTCATCTTAATCAGGTCTACCAAACCCTTGAAGTTCTCCTCTGCACCGATGGGCACCTGAAGTACAACGGGGTTAGCACCCAGGATATCCTTCATCTGCTGTACAGTCTCGAAGAAGTCGGCACCAGAACGGTCCATCTTGTTCACGTAACCGATACGGGGTACGTTGTACTTGTCGGCCTGACGCCATACGGTCTCTGACTGAGGCTGAACACCGTCAGCAGCAGAGTAAGTAGCAACAGCGCCATCGAGCACACGGAGTGAACGCTCTACCTCAGCGGTGAAGTCCACGTGTCCCGGAGTATCGATCAAGTTGATCTTGTAGTTGTTGTTGTTCCACTTCCAGTTACAGGTGGTAGCAGCAGAGGTAATGGTGATACCGCGCTCCTGCTCCTGAGCCATCCAGTCCATGGTAGCTGCACCATCGTGCACCTCACCAATCTTGTGGGTCTTACCTGTGTAGAACAGGATACGCTCTGAAGTTGTTGTCTTACCGGCATCGATGTGAGCCATGATACCGATATTGCGGGTCAAATGCAAATCTTGTTTTGCCATCTTTCTTTTCTTTTACCTTTTTACCTAATACCTAAAATTAGAAGCGGAAGTGTGCGAATGCACGGTTAGCCTCAGCCATACGGTGCATGTCCTCCTTACGCTTGAAGGCACCACCCTGATTGTTGAAAGCGTCCATGATCTCAGCTGCGAGCTTGTCAGCCATAGACTTGCCACTGCGCTTACGAGCGAAGGCAATCATATTCTTCATAGAGATGCTCTCCTTACGGTCGGGACGAATCTCGGTAGGAACCTGGAAAGTAGCACCACCGATACGGCGGCTCTTTACCTCTACCTGAGGAGTGATGTTGTCTAGAGCCTGCTTCCAGATATCCAGAGGAGCCTTCTCGGCATCCTTCATTTTATCCTTTACAATCTCCAGAGAGTTGTAGAAAATCTCATAAGACTTCGACTTCTTACCGTCGAACATCAGATGATTCACGAACTTTGAGACCTTCTGGTCGTTGAACACGGGATCCGGCAGGATCACACGCTTCTTTGGTTTTGCTTTTCTCATTGTTTTGTTTAAATGATTTTGTCTGCTTGGGTTGTTCTTTGTCTGTTCTTCAACGTCCACACTCGGACATTTACTCAACCTTTTCTAAGATTCACCAGCAAAACGTTTTTTTTGTTTACTGAGTTTGTAAGTTTCTGAGTCTTTGAGTTGTTTGAGCTTCTTTTCTCTGTTCCGAGCCTGCTCATCACCGAGCACTCATGAACCTGAAAACTCAAAAACTCACTAACTCTTTTTTACTTCTTTGCCTTAGGACGCTTAGCACCATACTTAGAACGACGCTGTGTGCGATTGGCAACACCGGCGGTATCCAAAGTACCACGAACGATGTGATAACGTACACCGGGAAGGTCCTTTACACGACCGCCACGAACCAGCACGATGCTGTGCTCCTGCAAGTTGTGTCCCTCTCCGGGAATGTAACTGTTGACTTCCTTTTGGTTAGTCAAACGAACACGGGCTACCTTACGCATAGCCGAATTAGGCTTCTTAGGAGTGGTCGTGTAGACACGTACGCAGACACCACGACGCTGAGGACAGTTGTCCAAAGCAGGCGACTTTGACTTGTCGACGATTTCCTTTCTGCCTTTGCGAACCAATTGTGAAATTGTAGGCATAATTTTAATTTTTAATTTTGTTATTTGTTATATATAATATTGTGTATATTTCGCACACTACAATATCTCCACACTTCTGCGGAGACATTTCGGGCTGCAAAGGTACATAAAAATCCGCAATCCACCTAAATAATTATACTGGCAGATTGCGGAAACTTACAATAATTAACAAAATATAACTTTACTAACGTTTTTTAGAAGTTAATTTTGTCTTTTATGTCGCTACTTGATGCTCCGACAAAGGCTGTAAACTTGGTTGGCTCATACTTCCATTTGTGGGTCTGTTCATCCCAGAACGTGAGGTCTTTTTCTGTAATCTTAAAGGTGGCTGTTTTCGTTTCACCAGGCTTTAGGGATAACTTGGTAAAGTTCTTCAGTTCCTTGATTGGTCTGTCGGCAGGGGCTTTCGCTTGTCCGATGTACAATTGTACGGTCTCTTTGCCTTCGCGCTTGCCGGAATTCGTTACGTCAATGGTCAGCGTCCATCCGTCATTGTCTTTGACAATAGATGGTTTCCCGTATTTGAATGTCGTGTAACTAAGACCGAAGCCGAAGGGGAACAGAGCCTTTTTCTTGTTCTTCTCAAAACCGCGATATCCTATGAAGAGATCTTCTTTATAGTACACCTGACGACGTGCTACTTCTCCGGCACTGTTCTTAGGCGTTTCCACGCCAGTAATGCCTGGATAGGCCTCCTGTCCGAATTTCACGTAGGGGTAGTCTTCGTAGTTCTTTGCAAAGGTAACGGGCAGTTTGCCGCTGGGATTCACCTTGCCAGTCAGGATGTTTGCCAAAGCAGAACCAGCTTCGCTACCCAGGTACCAGCAATGCAGGAGTCCCTGAATCTGGTTGAGCCAAGGCATATGATAGGGGTTTCCGCCAAAGGTGACGACAATCATTGGAGCATCGAAGGCTGCCAACTCGGTGATGAGTTCGTTCTGTCCGAACGACAGGTCGTATGACTCGCGGTCTCCGTTTTCGCAGTCCTGTTTGTGATTCTTGTTCAAGCCACCTATATATATAATAAGGTCTGCATCTTTTGCTTTCTCGAGTGCTTCCTGTTTCAGAGCCTCCTGCTTGACAGGGTCAACTTTGTCTACATGGTCATACATGGCTCTACCTGACATATAACCTTGGGCGTATTCTACAGAAGCGATGCCTTGCAGGGCCTCAAGGGGAGAAATGTCATGAAGAGTCTTCAGTTCAGAAGAGCCGCCGCCTTGTGTCAATGAGCGTGTGGCATTCTCGCCAACGACAACAATCCTCTTGTATTTAGTAAAATCGAGTGGCAGAAGTGATGCTTCGTTTTTCAGCAAAACAATACCTTCTTCAGCAATTTCTCTACAGGTCTTGTAGTGTTGTTCGCTGCACTGGTTGCCAATGACCTTCTTCGGATTCATGGCAGTGCGGAAAAGGGTACGTAGTACGCGTGCAGCCTTCTCGTTGAGGATAGACATAGGCACTTTTCCCTCGTTGATGAGCTTCTCGAAGGGGTTGGCCAGATAATAGTCATCGTAGCCAAACTCGCTCTCACGTAGCTTGCCATCGGTATAGGTACCCATCTCGATATCCAGTCCACCGTAGATGGCCTGCATAGTGTTGGTTGTGCCACCCCAGTCGCTGACCAGAGCGCCATCCCATCCCCATTCTTTCTTTAGTATACCGTTAAGCAACTTATCGTTATGACAGCAGTGGTCGCCTTCCCACAGGTTATAAGACCCCATGATGCTCCAAACGTGCGCACGCTTTACTGCCTGTTCGAAGGGATAAAGGTAAATCTCGCGCAAGGCACGCTCTGACACGTTGACATTGACACCGAAACGGTCAATCTCTTGGTCATTGAGTACGAAATGCTTCAGACAGCAGGCAACGCCGTTCTTCTGTGCGGCCTGAATATATGGCACTACTATCTCACCTGCCAGATAAGGGTCTTCGCCCATATACTCAAAGGCGCGTCCATTCATGGGAGTACGCTGGATATTGACACCGGGGCCAAGGAGCATGTCCTTGCCACGGAAGGCAAACTCCTCGCTGATGGCATTACCGTAGGCACTAGACAAATCACGATTCCACGTCGCTGCCAGACAGGTGAGTGACGGGAATGCTACGATATAGTCGTTGGTCCACCCGGCTGCTCGCCACGTGTTCCATTCCAGTTCCTCGCGAACACCGTGCGGACCATCGTCCATGTTCAGCTGACGGATGCCTAGACGGGGAACACCAGCACTTGTAAATTTACTCTGTGCATGTAGAATTTTGATTTTCTCGTGTGTGGTCATGCGGTTCAGCGCATCCTTCACCCGCTCTTCAATAGGAGCCTGAGGGTCCAGATAAACTTGTGCCTGAGCAAATGAGATGCTAAGGGTAAACGCTGAAAGAATCAGTAATTTTTTCATTTTGGGATTATGGTGATTTAAAAGAATAACATTGACAGACAATAGGCCACAATGGTAGATGTGGTAACGCAAATGAGTCCTGGCATCATAAATGAGTGGTTGAGCAGGTA
>CAZIKA010000156.1:0-4969 GCA_964539705.1 uncultured Prevotella sp.
GCTGCCGACACCTTTGCTGGCGGTACTATCGCGCTGACTAACTCTAAGCTGACTATCAGTGCTGCCGGTGCTGAGACTAACGTAGAAAGTTCTACTGCCAACGTAACAAAGACTTCCGCTCCCCAGCCTGTCCCTGTAACCGCTACCTTCAACTTCGCTGATCCTAACTTCCGCGAGAAGGTGGGAACTTCTCTTACAGATGTTAACGGCATTGTCTATAATGAGACCTTCACAGCTGATGGCGCTACGCTGCAGGTTACTTCTGGTTCTGCTGCTTCAAAACTCTATGATGACACTAACCGCGGACAGAACTTAGTAACCTATCCGCAATATGCAACTCTGACTTTCAAGGCTCCTGAGGGCAAGGCTATTGTTCAGATTGACTTTACTGCAGCAGGAAACAGCAATATTAACAAGCTCACTCCTTCTTCTGGTGCTATCGAGGGTATGGTATGGACTGGTAATGCCGAGGGCGTACGTTTCACTCAGGGTGCTACTTCTTATTTGGCTAACGCTGTCCTTACGCTGGTTGACAAGACCGATGAGACCGCTGCTCTGCCTGCTATCGAGTACACAGAGTGCGCAAACATCGCAGCATTCAACGCTCTGGCTGCTGGCACCTATGCTAAGATCACACTGACCAACGCTGAGGTTATCGGCAAGTCTGCCGACGGCTACTCTACCGTTTGGATGCAGGATGCTACCGGTGGTTGCTGGATTCAGTACACCTCACTCAACGACAAGCTGGCTGAGAAGACTAAGGTTAACGGTACCATTTACACCATCAAGCGAGAGACATCTGGTAACCCCCAGATGAAGGAAGCCGAGGCAACACTGCAAAGTGAGCTGAATGCTACCGCTATCGAGAGCTATACCGCTATTGTTGGAACTATCGCAGAGGTGAATGTTGCAGCCAACCTGAACAAGGTAGTGAAAATTGCTGCCGACTCACTCGTGATGACAAGCGCATCAGCAGGTAAGCTCTATGTTGGTGAGACCTCAATTGACGTAAATAATGGTACTGCTACTGCCAACCAGCAGCTCTGCAAGATTGCAGATTGGGAGAAAGACAAGGTGTTGAGGAACATCACCATCGAGGCTATCCTCGTTGCCAAGTCGGCAACTGCAAACCAGTTGCTCCCCATCTCAATTGTAGAGACAACAACTCCTGAGCCACCAGTTGTTCCTACTATCACTGCTACTCTGGAGCATACTGCTACATCTTACTGCGAAGGCGACGCTGATGTATACACTAGTAACGTAGACGCAGAAACAGAGCATGTAAACAACAACAAGTTCAATTCTACCTGGCAAGGTGCTGCATACGCAGAGTTCTCGTTCGCAGAACTTCCCGCAAATGCAACAATCACAGAGGCAATCCTGACCTTCAAGGGTATCGGTGAAAGCCGCAACGCACGCAACACCGACGTTATGCTGGTGAATGCAGGTGAGACTCTTGACTACACTGCACTGGCTGCAGGTAATGCCAAGGTTAATCTGGCCGCTGCCAATATCCAGTCTGTTTCTTTCCCGAAGGCTTCAAGTCAGGTATTCACTATTAATGCTACAGAGCAACTGAATGCTCTCGTTGCCGGAGGTCAGAGATATGCAATCTTCAAGTTCACCAACAACCCTGGTGGTGGTGACATTGCAGGTAAGACTTCAGAGGATGATGCTCCTACCCTCGTGATTACTTACGCTCTCGGCGCTCCTGCTATTGCTAACGCAAGCTTCGATGCAAATGCTGCAGATGTTATCACTGTTACAACTCAGGGATATCAGCGTAATATTCCAGAAGGTAGCGACCAGATTACTGGCTTGCAGCCTGTAACAGGTTGGACTCCTGGTACCCAGACAGAAAGTGACCCAGGTTACGTGGCTGGTGTATTTGCTTATGGTTCTCAGAATTTATTGAACAATAAGGTTGCTGCTCCTGCAACTGCTCCTGAGGGTAGCACTAGTCCTTCTGCTCTTGGTCTTTCTGCAGTATGGGGCGGTATAGCTCAGTACACTCAGGAAGTAACTGCTCCTGCAGGTGACTACAAGCTGTCTTACACTGTTTACAATGGCGCTAACACTGGTGCTGTTACTAAAAACCTCTTTGGTTTTATTGCAAACAACGGAACTGAATATCTTTCAGATGTCAAGACCTTCACTGTAGGTGAATGGGCTACTTACGATGTAAAATTTACTCTTGATGAGGAAACTACAGGTAAGATTTCTGTTGGATTTATTGGCTCTGGTGGCTCTGGAAACGCTCCACACCTCTTCCTCGACAATGTGAAGCTTGAGAAGATTCCTGGCATCGAGGTTGCTCTGAAGGAACTTGAGAAGGCTATCGCTGCCGCACAGGAAAAGGCTGGTTCTTACACTATTGGTGAAGGTCTGTTCACGTATGCTGCAAGCGAGATTGAGCCTCTGAACACAGCTATTACAACTGCTCAGACTGCTTACAGAACCGCAGAGTCTAAGGCTGCTGTTGAGGCTGCTATCGATAGTCTCAATGCATTCGTAGGAAGATTTGCTCCTGTGGCTACAACGCCTGATGCTAACAAGACTTACACATTCCAGCTCCGTCTGGGTGGTGAGACACCTCTCTACATGGCTCTTGCCGAAGGTGGCATCACCATTGCAGAAGAGGCTACCGCTCTGAAGTTCATCGCTGTTGAAGGTGCTGATGGTCAGTACAATCTGGCTAACGAAGACAATACCCTCTTCGTAGGTCTCCAAGGTGGTGATGCATGGACAATGTCTGCACAGGCTGACAAGAAGGCTGCATGGACATTCACTGCACTACCCGATGGTGCTTACCGTATCAACAACATGGTAACTGTAGGTCGCTTCGTTGGTACTAACGCTTCCGAGAAGACTGCTGGCAGTCCTTGCTATGCAGACAAACAGACCAGCAATGGTAATGTTGACTGGCTCATCGCTGAGTACGTTGCTCCTCCTGTTGATTCTGCTCTTATTGCTGCCAAGGCTGCACTTCAGGCTATTATCAATGCCGACAAGACCATCGTAACTGAGGGCCAGCAGGGTGCAGATGCATTTGCCACAGCTATCACTACTGCCGAGACTGCCGCTAACGCCAAGAATGCTACCGTTGAGAGCATCGCTGCCGCAAGAGCTGCTCTGGCTTCTGCTGTTGCTACATTCACCAAGGCTAATCTGGGTAGCGAGTTCGTTGAGATTGAGCAGACCCAGAGTCCTGAAATCAGCGATGGTGCATCTCGTGCTACTGTTGTAGAAGGTGATGGTTATACCCAGTATACCACTGATGGTGGTGTTTGCGTCATCATCAAGAAGTATGATATTGATGTGAAGGATTGCGACTATGTAACTATTAAGTTCGCTGAACCACTTCCTAATGGCATCAACGCTGCATTCTGGGCACAGAGCGGCACCGACAACGTAGGTATGCCTGCTGGTACTTATGAGTACAAGTATGTATTTGCAGACGATGCTAAGTGCGCTATTGCTAACGACGTTCTGCCACAGTTGACTCTGCTCACACTTTGGAACAGTCAGACAGTTAACATCGTTGGTGTTTACAAGCACAAGAATGCTATTCCTGAGCTCGCACAGACTCTGAATGTTGAGCGTTATGCAGGTTTAGGCTACACTGCACAAGAGGCTACTGTTGACTTCACAGAGGCTAAGACATTCCTCGGTGTTGAGGCTATCACTACCGATATGCTCCGCATCGTGAACCCCGACGGAACACAGATTAGCGACTATGCTCCTTTCGACGGTTGGTTCAATGGCGAGGGTGCTGCTGAGACTTGGGGTGCAAACACCAAGGTCTGCGTGAAGTTCTTCCAGGCTATTCCTGAAGGCAAGTTCGAAATCTGTGACATGAACGGTGCCGATTCAATCGGTGCTACCTATACCGTGAAGTGGGCTCTCGTTGCCAATGACAAGCAGGTGACTTACACCATCAATGTGAAGTTCGTTGAGAAGCCTGTCATCGACTTGAAGTTCGCTGACCTCAGTGTGAAGGAGACAAAGACAGTGACTCTGACCTCTGAGCTTGGCAAGAGCTATGAAGGTCTGACTGCAGACGTTGACGTAGCTGCCATCCTCACTAAGCTGGGTGTTACTTCACTCAACGACGTGACTATCTATGCTGTACAGACAGACGGCACACTCGACGACAACTACAAGCTCGGTACCACCGATGGTTGGCGTGACTCTACCGGTAACTGGCAGACATGGGGTGATAATGCATACTTCTTCGTAAAGGCTGACTTCACCAAGGAGTCTGCACAGATTTACGAGGCAGGCGGTATGGATGGTAAGAACACCACTGCACAGTGGCAGTCTCCCGCTACATACACTGCAACCTATGCATTCGTAAAGACCGGAACTGCTGACGCTGTAGTGCTGAAGGTGACTCTCACCTACACTGTTCCTACAGGCATCAACGCTATTGCTCGTGATGGTCAGAAGAGCGTCATCTACAACATCAATGGCCAGAAGGTGAACAAGGCTCAGAAGGGTCTCTTCATCATCAATGGCAAGAAGACTGTTGTAAGATAAATAATCTCCTCTAACCCTTCCTGACGGAAGGGGAACTATAACAGAGTCCTCACCGCACACAAGCGGTGGGGACTCTTTCTTTTTATAAATAGCCCATTTAGCACTCGTAAGTAGCCTACTTAGATCTCTAAATAGCCTACTTAGCACACGTAAATGGGCTACTTAGCACCCATATTTGCCTTATTTTTTATTACATTTTGCCCATTTCCCGCATTTTACTGCCACCTGCCACCCATCTGCCACCACCCCGAAACGCCCATAAACAGGGCGCTTCCGGTGCGTTGGTGGCAGAGTGGCAGATACTTTCTCAAAATTCACGTGCCATTTATGAGCATTCACGTAACGCCGTAGGCAAATAAAAAAGGGATTTCATGTAGGACAATACAAACAAAAATGCGGGCTGGTATGATTTTTCTTTCCCAAAAATACG
>CAZIKA010000157.1:0-4967 GCA_964539705.1 uncultured Prevotella sp.
AGAAGTTAAGAAGTTAGAGGCTTTCTACGAAAGCACGGGTGGTTTGGAACGAGTTTTCGGCCACGGTGTCCCAGAAATTGTGATACTGAGAGGCATCGGTGTCGCGCAGGGGGATGTCGCTGATAACGCGGAACGAGATAAACGGCACCTTATTGATATAGCAGGTTTGAGCGATGGCACATGACTCCATATCTACGGCTTTGGCTTCAGGGAAGTGACTGATAATTTCGCGCATCTTTTCCTTTGAGTCCACGAACCAGTCGCCAGTGACGATGAGCCCCTGATGAAGTGATGAGTGATGAGTGATGAGTGATGAGTTTGTTACCGCCTTTGCTTTCTCCAACAGATAGGTATCGGCTTGGTAACGGGCGGGGAGACCCTGCACCTGTCCGTAGATAGTGGTGTTGTCGATGGCAGTGCCGCAGTATACGTCGTGATAGCAGAGCTCGGAGCTCACGATGATATCTTGCACGTTGATGTCATCACCGTTGCCGCCTGCGCATCCGCTGGAGATGATGCAGTCGGGGTGGAAATCATTGATCATGCGTTGTGCGCCGAGGGCAGCGTTCACCTTGCCGATGCCACACTTCTGTACCAGCACGTCGCTATTCTTGAAGACTTCCTGCAACTGGTGCAGTTCCTTGTCCATTGCTACGATAATTCCTATTCTCATGTTCTTCTGTTGTTTTCTGGATGCAAAGATAGTGATTATTATTTAATTACTGTCCACCAAGGCGCGAGAAATATTCTATGATGTCCTCCCAGGTCTTGAAGGTGTCGGAACCGAATTCGATAACGGAAGCCAAAGAAGTCTCTTGCTCCCTGCCCCTTGTTCCTTGCTCCTCTATCAGGTAGTCTCCATAGAGCAGGTCGCGTCGTGGGGTGTAGATGGTGTGTCGCCAGGCGGGCACGTTGATGTATTCTTCGAGCCAATTGCTGTCATCGTGCTCGCCTACGAAATATACCTGATAGTGCTCGATGAGTAGGCGTACGGCCTTCTGACTGCTGCTGGCAGTTTTGTTGTAGCTGTCCTTGAGTGTCTCTATACCTATATATATAATAGGACGCTGGCGATGCTCCTGAAGGTCGTCAATCCATCGGATTAGGGGCACGACGGAGTGCATATAGCTTTTGTCGTCCACGCGGTGCTCACCATGAAAATGAGTGGCTTGCGGATAGTGCTCGCAGAACATATTGAAGGTGTCCACCAGGTCGTCCTTGTCGCCAAATAATCCGTAGACACGACAACGGTCCTCTGGCGTGAGCCCTTCGAAACGCTGTTCTGATACCTCCCTGTAGGCCTTTACCATTGCCTTGTCGACATAGAACTCCTGCACACCGTCCAGTCTGGGGTTCTGAAACTGCTGTGTGCCTGTCATGCCATGAGTCTTCATCGTCTCGGCAATCTCCAAAGCGGGGTTGATGCAGATACGGTCGAAACCGCGCAGCTGCTCGGTATACATACCGCCCATTGACGTGCCGATAATCAGGTCGGGCTTTTCCTGTTCGCAAATGGTGTGGAGCAGGGATATGGCTTCGTGAGGGTCTACAGGTAAATCTGGCGCAATCACTCGCGTCTGGGGCATCACGGTACGCAGGCGTGTCACAGTGCCCGATTGTCCGCTGCTGCCAAAGCCGTGACAATATAATAATGTCTTTCCCGCCATCAGGTCAGGGAATTGCTTGACATATTGGTTTGTCTGTTCCATAGTGGTTGCAAAGGTAAGAAAAAATATTAAACTAACCAAATAAAAACGATTTGTACTTGATTTATGTCAATTATTTTACGAATCGAAAGGAAAATGACCAAAAAAGTTTGCAACTGTAAGTAAAACACCCTATCTTTGCATCGTGTTTTTCATAGTATTAGATTTAAGGTTAACAAAGGTTGGGTCACAGCGGTGACCCTTTTTTTATGTTGTATAAGTTTTAACATATGGAAATTTTGCCGATGAGTTGGCTGTTAAAATCTATTAACTAGTAAATTTTGTCTATCTTTTTTCTTTGTATTGAAAATTATTATTACTTTTGCACCGAAATAACGTGATAAAAGGTAATTTCTTAGATTATGAATAGTAAATTGATTTTGTTTTTCCTTTTCACCTTTTTGCCCATGAGTGCCCAGAAACAATGGACATTGAAGGAGTGTGTGGACTATGCCATGCAGAATAATATTACGTTGCAAAAGGCACGGCTTAGTCAGCAGTCGGCTGTAGAAGACGTGAAGGGGAGTAAAGGTAATTTGTTGCCGACGGTGAGTGCATCGGTAAACCAGAGTTTGGGTTACAGACCTTGGCAGAATTCTGGAATCACGACGGTGACTAACGGAACGGTCAATACGAAGGTGGACAAGACGTATCTGAACGGCTCCTATGGCGTGAATGCCCAGTGGACGGTATGGAACGGCAATAAGAATCATAATAATGTGAAATTGAGTAAACTGTCAGGCCAGCAGGCGGAACTGCAGGTGGCTGAGACGGCTAACAGCATTCAGGAACGTATAGCCCAACTTTACGTGCAGATTCTCTATCTGGACGAGAGCATCAAGGTGAGCAAAGCCAGTTTGGAGACCAGTCGGAAAAACGAGGAGCGCGGCAAAGATATGGTCGAGGTCGGCAAAATGTCGAAAGCCGATTTGGCTCAGTTGACCGCCCAGCGTGCCACCGATGAATATAATGTGGTGGATGCTCAGGCTCAGATGGCCAATTACAAACTGCAGTTGAAGCAGCTGTTGGAGTTGACAGGTGATGAGGAGTTTGATGTTGTCATTCCTCAGACCACCGATGAACAGGCCTTGACGGAGATACCGTCTTTGCAGAACGTGTATCAGCAGGCTTTGCTGTCGCGTCCTGAGATAGAGAGCTCGAAGCTGGCTATAGAGAGCAGCGACCTGAACGTAAAGATTGCTAAGGCGGGCTGGATGCCTAGTCTGAGTCTGACGGGTGGCTTCTCTACCAGCACCAATTCCCTTTCAAACAACGGGTGGGGCAATCAGATGAAGACTAACTTCAATTCGCAGGCAGGATTGACACTGAGTGTTCCCTTGTTTGACGGGCGTCAGACCCGTACGTCGGTGAATAAAGCCAAGATACAGCATCAGCAGGCTCAGCTTGATTTGCAAGATCAGCAGAAAACACTCTATCAGACGATAGAGGGTTATTGGCTGGATGCCAATACCAACCAGCAGCGCTTCCGCACCGCACAGACCACGGTGGAAAGCGAACAGCAGAGCTACGACCTGCTGTCAGAGAAGTTCAATCTTGGACTTACTAATATCATAGAGTTGATGAACGGTAAAGATAAACTGTTGTCGGCACAGCAGAACCGCTTGCAGTCAAAGTATCAGACGATACTGAACCAGCAGCTGCTCCGCTTCTATCAGGGCGCTATGCTAAATGATAAATGAAAAACTAAAGATATGAATAACAAGAAAACATGGGGCATCGTGATAGCCGTAGTGGCTATCGTAGCCATTGCAGCCTATTTCTTTATGGGCGGCAAGAAACAGAGTTCGGTATCGTTTGAGACGGCGAAGGTGGAACGTACCAGCATCAAGACTTCCATCACCGCTACGGGAACCATTGAACCGGTTACCTCGGTTACCGTGGGTACGCAGGTCAGTGGTATCGTGTCGAAACTCTATGTAGACTATAATTCGGTGGTGAAGAAAGGACAGGTGATTGCCGAGTTGGATAAGACCAACCTGACCAGCGAGCTGAAGACGGCACAGGCTAACCTGTCATCGGCACAGAGCACGCTGAACTATGAGCAGAATAACTTCAACCGTTATCAGACATTGTATAACAAGGGACTGGTGAGTGCAGATGAATATGAAACAGCAAAATTGTCATATCTGAAGGCCAAGGAACAGGTGAATACCTCTCGTGAGAGTGTGCAGAAGGCTCAGACCAACTTGGGTTATGCCACCATCACCAGTCCTATTGACGGTGTGGTGTTGTCGAAGGCAGTGGAAGAGGGACAGACGGTGGCAGCTTCTTTTAATACCCCAGAGCTTTTTACTATTGCCCAGGACTTGACTGATATGCGTGTGATTGCCGATATCGATGAGGCCGATATAGGTGGTGTGAAGGAGGGACAGCGCGTGAGCTTCACCGTGGACGCCTTCCCCGATGACCATTTTGAGGGTCATGTCACTCAGGTACGTCAGCAGGCTACCACAGAGAGTAATGTGGTGACCTATGAGGTGGTGATCTCCGCTCCCAATAACGACTTGAAGCTAAAACCCGGTCTTACAGCTAATGTTACCATCTTTACGTTGGAGAAAAATGACGTGTTGGCTGTTCCTGCCAAGGCTTTGCGCTTCACCCCCAACGAGGCTTTGCTGACGGAGCAGCAGAAGGTGGAAGATTGCGAAGGCGATCATAAGGTCTGGACTAAAGAAGGTGAGATTTTCAAGGCTCATAAGGTAGAGGTGGGTACGACCAATGGTATGCTCACGGAAATTATAAGTGGAATTGCCGAGGGAACAGATGTGCTCGTTGACTTCAGTATTGATGGTGGCGAAGCGCCTGAACAGGAGCAGCAGGCTCAGAACCCGTTCATGCCACGTCCGAGAAACAATAATAAGAACCAGCAGAAGAAGTAATTATGAGCGGAAAGGTAGTCATAGAACTGCAAAATGTGAAGCGCTACTTCAAGGTGGGCAGCGAGACGGTGAAAGCCCTCAGGGGTGTCTCGTTCAAAATTTATGAAGGTGAATTTGTCACGATTCAGGGAACATCAGGATCGGGCAAATCGACGCTGCTCAACCAGTTGGGCTGTCTGGATACGCCTACCAGCGGGGAGTATTTCCTCGATGGCATCTCCGTTCGCGAGATGTCGAAGACCCAGCGAGCTCATCTGCGTAACCGTAAGATTGGATTCGTGTTCCAGAACTACAACCTTCTGGCGAAGACTACGGCAGTAGAGAATGTGGAACTGCCTCTGATGTATAACCCAGAGGTGTC
>CAZIKA010000158.1:0-4833 GCA_964539705.1 uncultured Prevotella sp.
GATGACCATTTCAAGCCTGTCCAGATATCCAACGATTTTACGAAGATGTTATCGCATAAGCTCCGTGCAGAGGAGGATGCTATCCTCGTGGGGCGCGTGACAGAGACGCGTGATCATCCACAGTTGACTGTCCGTGAGTGGAGTGGTCCTCATCCGAAACGACTGGTGATTGATCGTTTGCATCCCCTGAACTTAGAGAGCCTGTATTCCCACCAGATACAGTCGTTGATAGTGGAAGGCGGCGCCAAGAC
Organism: uncultured Prevotella sp.; assembly: GCA_964539705.1. Classification (GTDB taxonomy): domain Bacteria; phylum Bacteroidota; class Bacteroidia; order Bacteroidales; family Bacteroidaceae; genus Prevotella. Next base: position 252 of record CAZIKA010000158.1, read on the forward strand.
CTTACAGTCGTTTCTCGACAAGGGGCTTTGGGATGAGCTTCGTGTGGAGACGAACTTAGGCATGACAGTTGACGACGGTACAAGAGCCCCTTTGATACCTGCCGAGGCGATGGTGGAAGAGAGCATCAGAGACGGCGAGAACCAGTTGGTGCGCTATCATAAAATAACCCCCGAAAGTTGATCTCTTCCGGGGGTATATTATAAATAAAGGTGTAAAGGCTTACTTGGTGAGGGCCTTACGGGCAGCGTCGATCTGCTCCTTAGCCTCCTGCAGCTGAGACTTCAGCTCGCTAACGGTAGTGGCGTTCAGAGTGTCGAGAGTAGAAAGTGCCTCAGCAACTGGTCTGATGTCGGGATCGTACTCAGAGAGACGGTTCAGAGCATCGAGGATCAGCACGATACGGAAGGTGGTGTTAGCAGCGGCGTCATCGTCGAAAGCAGCGAGGAACTTGTCTGTGTTTTTGCTTGCGCAGTACATCTGCTCGATGAGAGAAGCTGCGGCAACCTGCCAGAAGTAGTTGATACGGCCGTTCTCGTTCATGGCGTCATAGAGAGCCTGAGGAGTCTGAGCAGCGCTGGTGTTCTCAAGAACCTTAAAAGAAGGATCGTTGATGTCGGCAGCCAGCTTGGTGATAGCCTTCTCGTAATCCTCCAAAGGCATCTCATAAAGCTTGGCAATGCTCTTATCAACTTCAAGTGCTGCCATCACGCGATATTTCTCTGCGAGTGTAGTAGCTTCCTCTGCTACAGAAGGATTCAGCAGATAGTTAGGCTTAACCTGCTTCTCTTCCTTTGTCAGCTTGAAAGAACCTTCATTGTCACTCTGCAGGAATGGGAGCTGCTTCATCTTACCGATTTCACTTGCCAGACTGTCAACATGCATCTTGATGCTTGCCTCAATCTGCTCCTGTTCGAAACTCTTAACTACTGAATCTTCTGATTCAGTGCTTTTTGCAGTTTTGTTTCCGCATGCTGCAAATGCGATTGCTGCGAATGCTACAGCGAGAATTGATAACTTTTTCATTGTTTTTTGAATTGATAGTTATTAATAAATGATTTAAATAATATTTCTACTTTCTGATAATCTTTCCTGGCCAGTCGGTGAAGAGGAAGATAGAGAGAATGAATCCCATCAGCAACAAGACGGATATGTTGAACCAAAGCGTCTTAATCTGCCAAGTGCCCAGAATCTTCACGCTACTATAGAAAGGTGCGCGTCCCCAGGTGTTCTGCGGGGTGAGGAAGATAGTCTGCATGCGAGGCACGATGTAGCCGTCAATCACCTCAAGCATGTTTCTTTGGTCTGCACCAACCACACAATCCTCAAGTTTAATGTTGTAATTGTCGCGTTTCAACTCCAGAACGGCATCCTTACCCATCTCACGTACCATAGCGGAGATCTGCTTGTCAGCCTTGATGGAAATGGTGTTGCTACGATCTACCAGGATATTCTCTGCATCCTTCAGATATTGGCGAAGCGACGGGTAGCTGTAATCACCCTTATATGACTCCATACCACAGAAAGCTGTTACGAGAGGCAGGTTGATACGAATAGTCTCCATATGAATAGGATTTACCTCTTCGCCCTGTTTCTCCTCATTCTTCATGGTCTCCAGCTGCGACTGCAACTCATTGACATATCCGAAGTTATAGAACTGGGTCTCATATTTCTTCCTGTCTGTCTCAAAGAACGGTGCTTCATAGGCATTATCAGAGTATGAGGTAACAGCCAATGCCTCGTAAGCCCAGCGGGTGGGGATAATCTCACCGATCAGGGGCACATTGCCTGTGGTGCTCTTAGGTGCCAGGTCTGAGAAGCTCACCACCAGTCCGCAAAGCAGGATCTGTGGAATCAGCAGAATAGGAATGGTTATATAAATGGCTACTACAGAGTTAAGACACTGAGAGAGCAACAGACCCATCAGGCTCGACAGAAGGGCTGTGACAAAGAGGATAATCCACCATGTCAGGAACAATCCGTGAAGACCCATGATATAGTTACCGATAAGGATAAACAGCAAAGTCTGCAACAGTGACACACCTGCCATATAGACAATCTTCGAAGAGATATAACTGCCGTATGACAGATTCAGGAAACTCTCACGTTTCAGTAACGCACGATCCTTAATAATCTCCTCTGCACTGCCACTCATACCGATAAAGGTGGCAACGATGACGGCCATAAAGAAGTAGCTTACCAGATTCTTGTTGTCCATCACTGTGTAACCTTCTGGTGGGGCATAGCGTGTCAGCAGGGCGCAGACAACAGCCAACAGAGGTGCTTCAAGCAATGTGATACACAGGTATTGGACATTGGTAATCTTAGTACGGAAGTTACGACGCAAGAAAATCAGGAACTGCTTGAACGCATTGGGCTTCTTCTGGTCTGAATGCGGCACATCCTTGATTTCCGGTGCTGGCAACTCGGCTCTGTTCTTCAGATAGAGCTCGTGCCACTCCTGTGGACTCATCTTGCGCTCATCAGAGATCTCACCGTTGTTATTTAATGCCTTCTCATCGATGATATTCAGCACAATCTCCGGGTTCACATTACCACAGGTAGGACAAGCGCTGGTGTCGGCATCCGCATAGTCGGCTGCTGTCTTAAAATAGGTAATGGCGTCAATGGGGTTACCGTCGAAGACAGGATAGCCGCCTTTGTCAAGCAACCAGAGGCGATCGAACAGCTTATAGACATCACTCGAAGGCTGATGGATGTTTACAATAATCAGTTTTCCCTTCTGGGTCTGCTCCTTCAACAGGTTGATCACCTTTTCGGTATCGGCAGAAGAGAGACCTGATGTAGGTTCGTCGAGGAAGAGGACTGCTGGCTCTCGAATCAGCTCAAGGGCGATGTTCAGACGTTTACGCTGACCACCAGAGATGAATTTGTTAATAGCAGAGCCTACCTTCAGGTTCTTGGCAGCATCGAGCCCCAAATCCTTTAAGGTCTTCATCACTCGCTTGTCAAGATCTTCCTCGCTCATACCCTCGAAGCATAGCTTGGCTGTGAACCACAGGTTCTGATAAACGGTCAACTCCTCAATCAGCAAATCATCCTGTGGCACAAAACCTATCAGTGCCTTAGCGTCAGGCTCAGAGATATCGTGTCCATTGATAGTGATACTACCACTTTGGGGCTTTAGCGTACCATTCAGCAGGGAGAGAAGTGTGGTCTTACCTGTACCTGAGCCACCCATGATAGCCAACAGCTCACCGTTGCGCAGTGTAAAGCTCAGGTCGTGCATACCATTGTCACTGTTCGGGAAACGGAAGTTGATGTCTCGTCCGCAGAACTCCACCTCTTCAGTCTTATCTACAGCCAGTCCTTTGACAGCTCTATAGGCATCGAGGATGGTGGAATAGTAGATGGGTTTGCCAGTGGCTCCCTTTAACACACTACTCTGGATCCACACCTGATAGGCTCCTGACAGTACGGGTACATCATTGAGCAAAACGGTATCAGGACCAGTATAGGTAAAGAGCAGCATACCTGTTTCAGGATTCAACAATGTCTTCAGCTGTCCCTTGGTGTCACTGAGTTCATGAATCATCACATGCTCATTCTGACGGTTGTTGACAAAATCCACAAAAGCCTTGAATTGCACATCGGATATCTGAAAGCTCTTGGCCATTGTGGTAAACAGATAGTCGGTGTGTCCTTCCTGATAGCTGCAGAATTCCATCAGACGCAACAGCAACAGCGAAGCCTCGATATGTGAAATCTTACTTTTCAGCTCTGTGCAGATGCCGTCAACGGTAGCCTGAGGGTCCATGCCCGTGACATCGGACATCTCATAGGCGTTTCGTAAATCACTGTAGAAACCAAGGTAAGATTCAATGTTTCTGATTCCAAAATGATGACGCAGGTAATTCTCCAGCATGGTTTTTGCCCATGCCTCATCGACACTTTCTTCCTTGCCAAACAAGGCAAATAAGCTAAGGAAACTGGATAGTAGTATATCGGTCATTTCCCTAATTAAAACACTAACACAAAGTCTAAAATTGCAATTTTGCTTGCAAATATATTAAAAAAATCAGATTGCAAGCTTGTAAAGTGAGTTAAAAAGAATTAAACCGCCTTATTTGCGCCCAAAATCGGCAGGCACCTCGCCCCATTTCTGGGTTTCCCACTTGATTATTGGGTTTCTGAAGTTGTGTGTCTGCAACCAATGCTCGGCACGGGCAATGATCTGATAAAGCTGTTCTGTCTGAGGTGTACGTTCAAGTTTGGTCTTGCATTTCCGCTTACTCACCCAAAGGATCGCATTATAAGAATCGGAGTAGATGGTCTTATTGTGGAGCCCCTGTTGCCAAGCCAAAGCCAAGGCATGGACAATAGCCAGAAATTCGCCGATATTGTTCGTGCCGTGAATAGGGCCATAGTGGAATACGCGAGCTCCCGTCTGCAGATCGATGGCCTGATATTCCATCGGGCCAGGATTACCTGAGCAGGCTGCGTCCACCGCCCATGCATCTGCCCTCACCTCTGGAGGCAAGGGCAGCACGGTGTCGTGTCTATAATCTGGAGGATTCTGCATCACATTCTTTCAGGGACTTCAATACCCAGAAGGGCCATGCC
>CAZIKA010000159.1:0-4718 GCA_964539705.1 uncultured Prevotella sp.
GAAAATCACGTCTTCACATTATTATAAGATGAAAACTCTCACCACGCCCAGTCTTCCTGCTCGCCGTCGTAGACGAGGGGACCCTGCCAGCCGTGGTGGCGGCAGACGTTGAGGATGTACTGCTGAGCGTCTGGAGTGATGAGTTTTCAATTACTTCAGTTCCATTAAAACATCATCAACAATATACTGGTCACTCATAAGTTGCAGACCGTATTTGGGATCTGACAATTGCTGATAGGTTTTAGTGGAGTAGAAAAGGTCTAATGCTTGTTCGGCATCAATCTTGAGTGCATCGGCAAGCATCATAATAATATGGGTCTGCTTCCTCCAAAGTACAACATCTCTCATGATTCGTCCTCCTCTGATTCTATGACAATGCTCTCTGTAAACGTCAGGTATTTGTCTATCACAGTCTGACTAAGAATGCAAAGCTGATGGTTTACCTTCTTATATCGGAGTTGTCCTAGAGCTTGTTCTGCCGTAATAATACCCTTTTCGTAGTCTTCAACAGTGTCGATTACATTGTCATTGGCAACGCCACCTTCAACAATATCATATTCGTCGGAATAATCTTTTCCTCGACGACAAGCGACAACAGAGTCCAACCACTCTAAATCATAAGTCGGAAACGACTTGATTCGAACGCCATCTATTGCGGCTTGATTCATATCGAATTGGAAAGTATTTAACACAGCTTCTGCATTCCGTCCCTTTCGACCAGCCATCACGACAGCCCAATCCTCTGCCTGCTTTTTTATCTTCGTCAGATAGAATCCGGGACCGAAGTCCAAGTTTTTTCTTCCTACTTTAACTTTTGGCTGAGGAACTGACATCTGTGAACCATGATATAATGTCAACATACTCCGTTCTACTTTTCTTCCTGTTCCCAATTATGTAGCGTTTCAATAGTATCGTCTGTTACCCATTCGAGGCTTTGTGTATGCAGTTGCTCATAGTGGCGCAACAGCCGTTTATGAATTAAGCCTTGGCGCTTCAGACGATCGTGCATCTCCTTACCAGAAAGGTGCGCCTTTTTGGCACTGGCCTCGATGGCCATTACTGCGAAATGTATCTTTTTGTAGGTGTCTGTCTGATAATTATTCATAACGCCTGATGATTTAATTCTCAACATTATTTCGCTGCAAATATAAAACAAAAATGCAATAACACCAAATATTACATAAAAATCTTACTGCTATTCATTAAAATAGCTTTCCCTTCGCTGATTTATGACTTTTTTATTTGGGATACATTTCTTCTTTCACCACGCCCAGTCTTCCTGCTCGCCGTCGTAGACGAGGGGACCCTGCCAACCGTGGTGGCGGCAGGTGTCGAGGATGTACTGCTGAGCGTCAGGGGTGATGAGACGGTCGCCCCTGCGCATCTCGAAATACGGCTTGCGACCGAAGGCGGCAATGAGGGATGCACGGATGGCACGTTCGGTGTGACCAGGCATCTCGTGGTAGAAATTGATCATACCGCGCTTCATCATCACGCGCTGCTTCTTGCGGAACATGGCACAGTGCTTACCGCCGTTATTCGGGTTACGGGGATTCACGGCGTTATAGGCAGGCAGATCGGTGCTGACATACTGACCTACCAACCAGCGCAGGCATTGCTCGTGAAGGGGACAACTGTCTGCGAAACATACCAAATAATGATTGGCCTTCTCACGAAAGGCGCTTTCTTCCTCTTTTATATCCATATTCGTTTCCTCTATTCCTTATCATAGATTGATTTTGTCACAAAGTTACGAAAAATATGTGATACTACAAAATCTTCAGAAGAAAAATGTTTAAAAAATTACTATAAGCCGTCATATTTCTTATAAGTTCCTTTAATTATAATGGTTTCAGATATGAAGGCTTAGTGAAAAAGCCGTCATATAGCTGTCATAAATGATGGGATTGAGATAGAAAACAGCACAAAAACACGTTGATTCATCATTTATACCACTGGTTATAAGACAGTTCCATAACAGTAACCTCCGTGGAAACTAACAGTTTCTACCGAAGAAACTGACAGTTTCTACGGAGGAAACTAATAGTTCCCAGATGTTAGAGTATGTGGAAACTACTTCAAAATATTTGCTAACAAAAGCACAAAAACAAGGCATTTTGGCAAAATATGACGGCTATATGACAGCATTTTAAGTAAGCCGTCATAGTGTAAATACCGAAAAACACAGGTATTTTCAAAGATTATGACGGCTTAAAGTACTTTTTAATAAATAATTATGTATAAAGTTTGTTTAGCACAAAAGAATTGATTATCTTTGTAGGCAAATACAAAAAAAAGGATACACTATGAGCACGAAAATCACCATCATCAAGATCTATAGGAACAAGGAGACCCTGCGCACGCTGGAGTTGCAGGAAGTGGCCGACATCATCAGCAAGGGCGAATATCTGAAGGAGGTCAACGACTTCCGAACGTTCTACCCCCTGACAACCTACAGCCAAAGGGATGTCGACGGAACGATAGATAACGCGTCGACCTGGTTGAAGGCGGTACCACGCATCTGCTTTGCGCTGGAGCTGGAAAACCGCAACGGCGAACGGGTGACAAAAGGCTATACGGGGCTGGTGCTGCTCGAGGTGAACAACCTGACGGGTGCCGACGAGGCGGATGCCGTGCGTCGCGGTGCCAGTGAGATGCCCCAGACACTGATGGCCTTCGTGGGTGCCGACGGGCAGTCGGTGAAGATTGTGTGTCGTGGGGAGCTCTTTCCAGAATCAAGGGGACAGGTTCATGATTCGAGCCTGAATCAAGCAACCTGTCCCCTTGATTCTGACGACATCGCCCTGTTCCACGAAAACCTCTACGAACGGGCTCGCATGATATACAACGGTCAGTTGGGCGTCACGATAGAGAAGCTGGAGCCCCGCCTGCAGCGTATCTGCTACATGAGTGCCGACCCCAAACTGGTGTTCAACCCGCTGGCAACGCCCATCTACGCCAAGCCTGAGAAGATGACGGAGATGATATCCAGTCAGTCCATAACACAGGAGCGGTCAGGCCTCGACCAGAGCTATGAGCGCTACAGAAGCATGTGTCACGTCTTTGAGTTTAACCTCTCGAAGGCCTACGACGACACGGAGAACATCGCTAATGACGAAGAACGGCAGCACGCCCTACTCTCACGACTGGCGCAATACTGTCTGGAGACGGGACTCCCGATGGCTCCCGCTATGCGTCAGGCGATGATGAAAGCCGCTTTCTGGGACGAGCCGGAACTTGTAAAAAAAGTCTTTGAGAACACCTATCGCGAAGACCTGGTGAAGAAATACATGGAACGGAAGGGCATTCAGCGTACGAAGACCATACCGGCGGAGACGCTGATGACGATGAAAGTAAACATCTTTCTGAATGAGAACTACGAACTGCGCAGGAACGTGATGCGAGGGGTAGCCGAGTATCGCACGAGGACGGGACTCGGCTTCTCGTTCCAGGACCTCACCGAGGAGGCCCGCAACTCCATCACGATGCGCGCCCTGGAACAGGGCATCCGCTGTTGGGACAAGGATATCCGCCGTTATGTCAACTCCGATGACATCAGTCGCTACGACCCTGTAAACGACTATCTGGAGCACCTGCCCCGTTGGGATGGGAAAGACAGAGTGACGCCATTGGCAGAGCGCGTGCCTACGGAATGGACGGAGTGGACTCACCTCTTCCATATCTGGATGCGCTCGATGGTGGCGATGTGGTTGGGGAAAGGACAGCTCACAGGAAATGCCCTCGTGCCGCTGTTGATAGGACGACAGGGCTGTGGAAAGTCGTCGTTCTGTCGTATCCTGATGCCTCGCGACCTGATGGACTATTATAATGATCGCATCAACTTCAAGAACGAACAGGACCTGAACCTTGGTCTCACCTCGTTCGGTCTCATCAACCTTGATGAGTTCGACCGCGTGACCCAGCGACAGCAAATCGTTCTAAAATACCTCGTGTCAACAGCAGATTTAAAATATCGTCCGCCCTACGGCAAGGCCTACACCACCAATCGCCGCTATGCCTCGTTCATCGGCACCACTAACGAATCGACGCCCCTCACCGACCCCAGCGGTTCGCGCCGTTTCCTCTGCGTAAGCATCGATGGTGATATCGATTTCGAGACACCCGTACAGCACGACCAGCTCTACGCCCAACTGAAAGACGAGATACAACAGGGCGAGCGCTACTGGCTCACGAAAGATGAGGAGCGCATGCTGATGGAGCACAACCTGCAGTATCAGCGACTCAATGGATTAGGAGAGATGCTCCTGGCTATTGTCCAGAAGCCCCGCACTAGCGAAGAGGACGGTCAGTGGCTCAGTCTTTCTGAACTCTCAGCCCTGCTCAAGACCCATTTCAAAGGCTACAAGGACGACCCCAGCACCTATCAGAAGATAGGTCAGTACCTCTCCCGTCCACAATACCGGTTCCAAAGCAAACACACCACACAGGGCACAAAATACTGGGTGAAGGTGAGGGGATGAAATCACATTTTATCTCTATTTATCTGAGCCACTATCTTTTTGTATGCCACCCTGTGCATCTTGATACAGAAAGCAATGAGGGCAAGGAAGCAGATAACACCGACATAAGGCTCTACAGCTGTTAAAAGCATGATAGACGTCATATCTGACTGTTTCTGTTTTTAGGTCTTACGTCATGAAGATTATACCCTCACCTTACGATAAAGATAAGCAACGACAGCACCAGAGATGTTATGC
>CAZIKA010000160.1:0-4666 GCA_964539705.1 uncultured Prevotella sp.
GCTTCAACGGAACGGAGCGCCCAGGTGCCGTGTATCTGGCTGCCGTGCTGGCTGCCCATGCCCAGAAGGGTCTGCCCGCCTATGGCATCTATGGTCACGACGTGCAGGACCTGGACGACAACACCATTCCTGAGGATGTGAGTGAGAAAATACTGCGCTTTGCCCGTGCTGCCCAGGCGGTGGCTACCATGCGCGGCAAGAGCTATCTGTCGTTAGGCAACACCTGTATGGGTATCGCTGGAAGTATCGTGAATGCAGACTTCCTGCAGCAATACTTAGGTATGCGTACAGAGTATGTATCGCTGGTAGAGATACTCCGTCGCGTGGACTTCGGCATCTACGACAAACAGGAATTCGAGAAGGCCATGCAGTGGATAGACAAATACTGCAAGCCCAACGAGGGTCACGACTATAACGAGGACCGTCCGCTGTTCCCGGGTGTGCCTATGACGACGTTCAACGGCAAGGGTAAGGGCAAGAATCGTCAGGAGAAAGACGAGGACTGGGCGTTCACCGTCAAGTGCATGATGATTATCCGCGACCTGATGCAGGGCAGCGAGAAGCTGCTGGAGATGGGCTACAAGGAAGAGGCCATCGGCCACAACGCCATTGCTGCCGGTGTACAAGGCCAGCGCCAGTGGACGGACTACAAGCCCAACTTCGACTTCCCCGAGTCGATGATGTGTACCTCGTTCGACTGGAACGGTCCGCGTGAGGCCTATACGCTGGCTACGGAGAACGACTTCCTGAACGGTATGTCGATGCTGTTCGGACACCTGTTAACGAACAAGGGTGTGATGTTCTCAGACATCCGTACCTACTGGAGTCCCGAAGCTGTAGCGCGCGTCAGCGGAAAGCGTCCCGAAGGTGCTGCGGCAGGTGGTTTCATCCACCTTATCAATAGCGGTGCTACGACGCTGGATGCCACGGGCGCCATGAGCGACAAGGACGGCAACCCAACCATCAAGAACTTCTGGGAGATGAAGCAAGAGGACGTAGAGGCTTGTCTGAAGGCTACCTCGTGGATGCCTGCCGACCGCGACTACTTCCGTGGTGGTGGCTATTCGAGCCACTTCGTCACCAAGGGCGGTATGCCGATGACCATGTTGCGTCTGAACCTCGTACAGGGTCTGGGTCCTGTGCTGCAACTGGCTGAGGGATGGACCGTAGAGCTCGACCCCAAGACGCACGACATACTGGACAAGCGTACCGATCCCACATGGCCTACCACATGGTTTGCACCACGTCTGGATCCCACGAAGGATGCCTTCAAGGATGTCTATTCCGTCATGAACAACTGGGGAGCCAACCACGGCGCCATCTGCTACGGACACGTAGGTGCCGACCTCATCACGCTGTGTGCCATGCTGCGCATCCCCGTCTGCATGCACAACATAGCAGACAAGGACATCTTCCGTCCGGCCTGCTGGAACGCGTTCGGTATGGACAAAGAAGGCGCAGACTATCGCGCCTGCGCCAATTTTGGACCCATCTATAAGTGAACAAACGAGGGTATGTCGGATGGCATACCCTCGTCTGGCTTAATCAATCATGTACTTTACTTCTGCTGTAAGTCGGCATACTATTAATTGGGGAATTAACTAAAATTATACTTATTATCATCCTAATAACCCAAGAAAATAATTATCTTTGCAGCGTAAATAAATAGTAGAACTATGACAACAACAATATCTATTCCAACGGCTGAATACAATCGTGCCAAAGCTTATGCCAAGGAACGCAACCTTAGTATAGAAGAACTTTTTGTAGTTCTCCTTGGACAATTGACGTCAGAAGAAGACACGACCTGGGACAAGCATGATACGCCAGAAAAGCCTTATACTCAGGAGGAGTTAATGGCTCGGATTGATGAAGGTGAACGACAATTTGAACAAGGTGAATACAAGGCCCATGAACAGCTGATGTCAGAATTGAAGGAAGAATTCTCATGGCTGAAGTAATATGGAATAAACAGGCTGAAAACGAATGGCGTCAGAAATTGTTATATGGCCTTGACGAATTTGGCCAATCTACAGCGATTCGTTTTGTTCAGCGGACAAACGACATTGTCAATATTATCAGGAAACACCCGAAAGCAGGATTGCGTGAGCCTCTACTCCGTCACAAAAAGAAAGACTATAGATATTTCCATTTGGTGGGTTCCCTAAAGCTCTTGTACTATTACGTAGAAAGTTCAGATACCATTAGAATTGCAGATATATGGGACTCAAGACGTGAGCCGGCCAAATTGCAACGTCGCGTTTAATGGAATGGCATCATATTGTTGAACAGAGGCCAGCAAATATCTCCCAGTTTGGGGCTGAAAGGATTCATAACATTGACAATATTGTAGCTCTTCCTACAGATGTTCATAGAAAGATATCTGGCTTTTATTCTTCAAAACTAGCTAACCTTAATGGTTTAAGAGTAAGAGACTGGCCTAATGGACAAAGTTACGATAAGCAGTATGAATATGGTCTTCAAGTGTTAAAAAGATATGGATATTAGGTTGTTATTATTAAATTTACTATTTTTGCATCAAAAATGAAAAAGATTAATTCTATAGAAGATGCCCTTCTACTTTTCGAAGAAAACACGATAAAAAGAGGGGAAGCCTTATCTGCTGATGATTTTAAAACATATAATAAATACTTACCTACGATTAATAAATGTATAGTGTATTTATATGATAATCAGCAATTAAATCTTTTATATAAGTTCCTAAAACACAACAATCATTATGTTAGGTCTCTTGCTGCATACGCATTGTTGCCATTATTCGAGAATGAATGTGTAAAAGTTTTAAATGAGATTGCAAATGGTAATTATGGTATTCAGGGATTAAATGCTAAAAGAACACTTATGATGTGGCGTGATGGTGAGCTTAAATTCCCTTATCAGACTAATTCGGGAAAGAAATCTGCTCCCCAAAAGGAAGATAAGTACTCAGCCGAAGTAAGCAATAAAAATGAGGAACAAATGAAAAGTGAAAATTTCTCTCCAGAGACACTTCTGCTGTCCCAGATATTCGAATGTCCCCCTACAGGTGATAATGATCTTCGTAATGAACAGGCGGGGTTCTATGTTTTGTTTGAACCTGCGAAACAGGAAATCGAAATCCGTGTAAATACGTTTGTCAATCCTTATACTCAAGATGTAGAAACGACATTTCAAGACAGGTTGGAGCGTTTCAAGGCTTTTGAAAATGTGGCTACTATTGAGGCTAACGAACCGAGTAAGTTGGGGTTCATGCAGATAGTATTGACTATACCCAAAGAGAAGGCTACCAATGAGGTGCTGACACAACTGAAAAATACCATTTATTCGATTTATAACGAATGGAAGCAGAATGAAAGTCTGGTATGGTTTAAGGTAAACTATCATAAAGGCATCTGCTATTTTGAAGGCGAATGGTGGATGCCCACCCGAGCAGTCATCAAGAGCAGACGCGGATATGAGCGATATGACTTCTCTGATGAGGCGAAATATGATGAAGAAATGTGGGAAATCGTCCAAGGGGAGTATGACGAATTTGAGGACTCTGATTCATTCGCTTTAATTGATGGTCAGGAATTCCAAGACAAATGGGATGCAACGGAATTGAATTACAAGCCAAAGCCGTACTAGTTACGTAATGCCAGGAAAACAGGAACACAGGGGGGCATCCCCGTGTGAGCATTGGGTACTACACTTAGGGCTCAGAATAAATAAAAAGCAAATTGAGAAGTATAATTTGGCAGTTTCATTTAGTTTTTGTATCTTTGCCCCCGAAATGAATAAGAACTTATATATCATTAGCGGTTGTAACGGTGCAGGAAAGACGACGGCATCATATACTGTACTTCCCGAAATCCTTGATTGTAAGGAGTTCGTAAATGCTGATGAGATTGCAAGAGGCCTTTCTCCATTTAATCCAGATAGCGTTGCCATAGAAGCTGGACGTTTGATGCTGAAACGCATAGACGAATTATTAGAAAAAGGCGAAACTTTCTCCATAGAGACCACTCTTGCCACCAAATCGTATATTAATCTTGTACGTCGTGCACAGGCTAATAATTATGTGGTAAAAGTTCTTTTCTTCTGGCTGAACTCACCAGAGTTGGCTCAGCTACGTGTTTCAGAGCGAGTTGCCAATGGTGGTCATAATATCCCCCAAGATGTAATTAGTAGAAGATATGTTGCAGGTATCTGCAATTTGTTCAACCTGTTTATGAAGGAAGTTGATTCCTGGGTTATATTTGATAACAGTGAGAATCCTCGTAAACAGATTGCCTCTGGTGGCAGAAATGCCGATACTATTGTAGATGAAGAAATGTTGTACTTAAAGATGCAAAGTTATGTCAAATAAAGAAATTCAGGAGTTTAACGAGAAACTGCGTCGTGGGTTGGATATAGCAGAAAAGAGAATGCTTCAGGAAAAAGCATTAAGAGGTCAGGATGTGGTTGTTTGTGGATCAGACCAGATAATCCGCCGTATACCTGCAAAGCAAGTAATAGCGGAGAATCCTGTTTTTCAAGATTAAAACAGTCCTGAAGTGAACCCAGGAAGTTGGACAAAACTTCTTGGGTTCACTTCACTCCCGTTCCCACAATTTCATGTTACTTAACGACAAAGTCGAAAGACTGAAGGTCTTCATCCCTTGACGACTTGCCGTAGAGAATCTGG
>CAZIKA010000161.1:0-4617 GCA_964539705.1 uncultured Prevotella sp.
TCAGAGACACGTGCAGATGCTACCTCGATACGATCCACGTTGACATCGGATAGCAACTTACGCGCCATCACCAACTTTTCGTGAGGCAGGAACGACACGCCATTGGTCTGTTCACCATCGCGCAACGTAGAGTCCATAATCTCTACGAAAGGCAATGTGCGATGATAGCTATTTAAACTCTCTGCTGTTCCCATGATTCTATTTTGTCTTTATTGGCTACAAGGAAGTCAATATCATCAAGCCCGTTCATCAGGCAATGCTTCTTATAGCCGTTAATATCGAAGTGTTCACTTCGTCCCGTAGCCTTATTTGTTACCGTCTGATTGGGCAGATTAACCTCCACCTGAGCCTCCGGATTATCCTGAATGCTCTGGAAGAGTTCCGCGAGGAAGCTATCGCTCACCTGGACAGGAAGGACGAAGTTATTAAGCTCATTATTCTTATGGATATCCGCAAAGAACGAGCTAATAACTACGCGGAAGCCATAGCCTGCGATAGCCCATGCAGCGTGCTCACGACTGCTGCCCGAACCGAAGTTCTTCCCTGCAACGAGAATGCAGCCTTTGTATTTGGGGTTATTGAGGACGAAATCCTCAACCAGAGTACCGTCGGCACGATATCGCCAGTCACGAAACAAGTTGTCGCCAAAGCCCTCTTTATCGGTAGCCTTAAGGAAACGGGCAGGGATAATCTGGTCGGTATCTACGTTCTCCAAAGGCAGAGGGACGCAGGTTGATGTGATGATGTCGAATTTCTGTTTCATAATAATTCTCTTGGATCAGTTATTACACCTGTAATTGCTGCGGCAGCGGCAGTTAATGGCGATGCCAGAATGGTACGCGCCCCAGGCCCCTGACGACCTTCAAAGTTACGATTCGAGGTACTTACGCTCAGTTTTCCTGCAGGAATTTTATCATCGTTCATAGCCAAGCAGGCCGAGCATCCTGGCTGACGGATCTCAAAACCAGCCTCAGCGAGCAACTTATCGAGACCTTCCTCACGAATCTGCTTATCCACAGCCCATGAGCCAGGCACCAGCCAAGCCACCACATCATCGGCCTTCTTGCGGCCTTTTACGATGGATGCAAAAGCACGGAAGTCCTCTATACGACCGTTGGTACAAGCACCAAGAAATACATAGTCTACCTTTGTGCCCAGCAACTTCTCACCAGGTTTGAAGCCCATATACTTGAGTGCCTTTTCATAACTCTCCCTTCCTTCGGAGGGGGCTGGGGGGAGGCTTCCTGTGATACCAATTCCCATCCCAGGATTAGTTCCATAAGTGATACGAGGTTCTATATCCTTTGCACTGAATATCAACTCTTTATCGAACACGGCATCATCGCCACTCTTTAAAGTTTTCCAGTATGCTACGGCCTTATTCCAAGCCTCACCTTTGGGTGCATATTCGCGACCTTTTATATACTCAAAAGTCACCTCATCGGGAGCTATAAAACCACCTCTTGCCCCCATCTCTATCGAGAGGTTGCAGAGCGTCAAGCGTCCCTCCATCGAGAGGTTTCTTACTACATCACCAGCATACTCCACAAAGTAGCCCGTAGCACCAGAAGTAGAGAGTTGTGCCATCAGATAGAGTGCTACGTCCTTTGCCGTGACTCCCCTACCCAACTCACCGTTGATGGTGATACGCATTGACTTCGGCTTCTGTTGCAGAATACATTGCGAAGCCATCACCATCTCCACCTCACTGGTGCCAATACCAAAGGCCACAGCACCCATAGCGCCATGAGTTGATGTATGTGAATCGCCACAAACAATCGTCATTCCTGGCAGCGAAAGTCCCTTCTCTGGTCCTACCACATGGATAATTCCGTTGTCTGGCGACATCATTCCGAAATGCTTCAACCCAAACTCACGGGCATTTCGTTCCAACGTATCCACCTGTTTCTTCGAGACAGGGTCGCTGATAGGTTTGTCCTGATCGTGCGTCGGCGTGTTATGATCTGGCATACAGACAATCTGTTCAGGACGGAAGCACTTCAATCCTCGCTGGCGCATTCCGTCGAAAGCCTGAGGCGACGTCACCTCGTGACAGTAGAGGCGATCGATATATAGCTGTGTGGGACCATCCTCCACGACCTGTACTACATGCTGATCCCACATCTTGTCAAAGAGTGTATTCATTCTGCTCTCTTGAATTTGTTGATACAATCAATATAAGCTTCCACAGAAGCGGTCACGATATCAGTATTGGCACCAAAACCATAGTACATCGAGCCTTGATACTCCACCTGCATGTGAACTTTACCCACATCGTCAGAGCCCTTCGAGATAGCCTGGATGGTAAACTCCTTCAGCGTCATCTGCTTCAAGATGATCTTCTTCAGCGCCTTGATAGCCGCATCTACAGGACCATTGCCGCTCGATGCTGCCTCGAACTTCTGTCCGCTAATATCCAAGCCTATAGAGGCAACGCTCTTCACGCCCTTACCCGTAGTAACCTGCAGGAAGTCGAGCTTCACGGCGTGTTGGTCAGCAGTATCGGCACCTGCTAGCATCATGATATCGGCATCGCTTACCTCCTTCTTCAGATCAGCCAGTTCCAGGAACTTCTGGTAAATCTTGTCCACCTTCGCCTCGTCGCTCACATCGATGCCATTGATATGCAGACGATGTTTCAATGCTGCACGTCCGCTACGTGCCGTTAATACGATAGAGTTGTCGTCGATGCCCACATCCTTGGGATCCATAATCTCATAGGTATGCACATTCTTCAGCACACCGTCCTGATGGATGCCGCTGCTGTGTGCAAAGGCGTTACGGCCTACGATAGCTTTGTTGGGCTGGATAGGCATATTCATCAGGCTCGACACCATACGGCTTGTAGGATAGATGCGCTGGGTATTGATTTGGGTCTCAATATCTATCGACTTGTGACATTTCAGTATCATCGCAATCTCCTCGAGGCTTGTGTTTCCGGCGCGCTCACCAATACCGTTGATAGTCACCTCTACCTGACGGGCTCCGTTCAACACACCTTCCAATGTGTTTGCCGTAGCCATACCCAGGTCGTTATGACAATGGGTAGAGATGATGGCTCTGTCGATATCGTCCACATGTTCCATCAGGTAGCGAATCTTACTACCAAACTCATCAGGCAGACAATAGCCCGTGGTATCAGGGATGTTTACGACTGTAGCTCCCGCCTTGATTACAGCTTCTACGACCTGAGCCAGATATGCATTGTCCGTACGACCGGCATCCTCGGCATAGAACTCCACATCATCGACGTACTTCTTCGCATATTTTACCGCTGCCACAGCCCGTTCGAGAATCTCTTCACGCGTACTGTTGAACTTGTACTTGATATGCTCGTCGCTGGTGCCGATACCCGTATGGATACGCTTGTGCTTGGCATACTGCAGAGCCTCGGCAGCCACATCGATATCTCGTGGCACAGCACGTGTCAGCGCACATATCGTAGGCCAAGTCACAGCCTTTGAAATCTCAATCACCGAATGATAGTCACCAGGACTGGAGATAGGAAATCCTGCCTCGATCACGTCAACGCCTAACTGTTCCAGCGCCTTTGCCACCTGAATCTTCTCAACTGTATTCAACTGGCATCCTGGCACCTGTTCGCCGTCTCGCAGCGTTGTGTCGAAAATAAACAATCTGTCGCTCATCGTCTTCTAATCACTTTTTATTTGTTGTTTGACTTATATTCAAAGAAAAAGCCTTTCACACTCGGAAGTGAGAAAGGCTCTTGTTTGGTTCTAATGTATGTTTGCATCTACCTACCTGATGTATACGCCTCATCACTTCCGCCCGCACTTTTGCAGTCGAATAATAATAATGGCGTTTAGTAGGTTCTGATATAACATATTCTTACTTTTTTCTTCTTTTCGGCTGCAAATTTACATCATTCCCTTCATTCACGCAAATAATTTGTCACTTTTTTGCAAAACATTTTAACAACTAAGTCGTTTAGGCATCGTAAACGACCAATATACCTTATTATATAGTGCTTACGGAGCGTCAGCAGTGAGCTGCCAGCTCGAAAGCGAGGAACTGCCTGTTCCTCCCCCTCGAGCTGCCAGTTCCTCGCCTTCGAACTGCCTGCTCCTTGAATACGAGAAAAGAGACAGGCTTATTTCATCTGCTGATAATATATAATAAGGTGGGGAATGAATGTAAGAAGTACAATCTCTTGACATAAGTCAATTAATTTTATCTTAAACTATCAAAAAGTCAGAAATTCAATAAAAAAATTGATAAAATGTTTGGTATTTCGATTTTTTGCTTTACCTTTGCAACCGAAATTTAAAAATCACTATTAGTTCAACATTTTAATTCAAAGGTAAAAGATTATGAATGCAGCACAAGTTGTAGAGCAGCTGAAACAGCGCTTTCCTAACGAGCCCGAGTACATTCAGGCCGTAAGTCAGGTACTTCCCACCATTGAGGAAGAGTACAACAAGCACCCCGAGTTTGAAAAGAGCAACCTGATTGAGCGTCTTTGCATCCCCGATCGCGTGATTGAGTTCCGCGTTACTTGGACAGACGACAAGGGTAACGTACAGACTAACATGGGTTATCGTATTCAGCACAATAACGCCATTGGCCCGTACAAAGGCGGTATCCGTTATCACAAGT
>CAZIKA010000162.1:0-4510 GCA_964539705.1 uncultured Prevotella sp.
TCATGTTCTTGTCGTTCTTTATATATATTAATAATGTGTTGGTTACTTCTCTCCTTATCATTACGCATCATCTGCATGCTGCAACAACAGCAACACATTCGCATTTGTTTCATCATCATTGTTTTCATTTTTTCTATACTTTAAATGGTTTAACTTTAATTATCTTTCGACTCTGCAAAGGTACGGCGAAATTATCATTCCCACAATACCCTTTGCATGGCATTTTTATATACCATATATTCGGTATATGTTTAGAGATGCTGTTCCTTGTCAATCACCTCACCATTAAGGATTTTAAAAGAATTAAGATGGATGCCCTCATGCAGCGATAGGATGGCATAGCGGATAGTAGGATCGTTAGCCAGTCGCAAATCTTCCTGTGAGGGACGTGAGGGAGAGGCTGGATGGCTATGCCAGTTGGCGAGAATCCTCAGTCCTTTGGCGCGCGCATATTTCAAGGCAGCAAACTGATCCTTTGGCGCGAAGGAGAAATGCTCGGGGGAATGGTCGGTATTCTCCATCCAGTAGTTCTCTGTGACGACATCGTCAGTCCCCAGTAGATAGCCACAGGTCTCATTAGGGGCATCCTTCTGAGCCTGTGCTATCATCTCTTCTATGACGTTCTGATTTATCTTCATAGTTTTCTAATGGTTCTTGAGGTCACATGCAGCCTGTTCATAGTCAATCAACTCCGTGATAGTCGGATGCTCACCACATATGGCACACGAAGGGCGTTGTTTGACAGGGATGGTACGGAACTGTATTGTCTTAGCATCGAACGTCAGCAGACGGTTGGTCAACAGTTCACCAACCCCCGTGAAATATTTCAAGGTCTCTGCAGCCTGGATAGTACCTAACATACCAGCGATGGCTCCTAATACACCAGCCTGTGAACAGGTGGGTACGGCTCCAGGAGGTGGTGGCTCCTTGAAGAAACAGCGATAGCAGGCTGTGCCAGGCAGATGTGTAAACGTCTGTCCATTGAAACGCAGGATGCCTCCATGCGAGAAGGGCTTGCCAGCCATCACACAAGCGTCGTTGATAAGAAACTTCACAGGAAAGTTGTCTGTGCCATCAACAATAAAGTCGTATTCCTTGATAATATCCAATGCATTGCCTGACCATAGGAACTCATGGAAAGTATCCACCTTCACATCAGGGTTGATAGCATGAATCTTTTCCTTGGCACTCTCCACTTTAGGTACTCCCACATCCTTGGTAAAATGGATGATTTGGCGTTGCAGGTTGGAGAGGTCGACCACATCGGCATCAATAATACCGATACGACCAATACCCGCAGCCGCAAGATAAAGGGAGACGGGCGCTCCTAATCCGCCAGCACCCACTACGAGCACCTTGGCATTAAGGATTTTCTCCTGTCCCTCCACGCCGACATCCTGTAAAAGGATATGTCGTGAGTAACGTTGTATCTGCTCTTCAGTAAAATCGTACATAACACAAAACTATGAACTATGAACTCTAAACTATGAACTAAACACCCCCTCCTCCCATGAAGTACAAGAAGTCGACAGTGTCACCTTCCTTGATCTGTATACCATCCCATTCGGAGCGGTCAGCGAAATCCTCATTCACCTGTACACTGACCATTTCCGGCTGTTGCACGTCATTCTGTTTGATTAACTCGGTCAGGGTGAGTGGAAGCTGTACCTCCTGCACCTCACCATTTACTATGATTTTTGCCATTTTTATAAACTATTTGCGATTACCATTTGTTGCCACAATCTTATGGAGTGCTATCACTAATTTGTCAACATCGTCCTTTGAGTTGTATAAGGCGAAGGTTGGTCGTACTGACATCTCATGACCCAAGGCTCGAAGAGCAGGTTGAGCACAATGGTGACCAGCACGGACGGCAATACCTTCTTTGTCGAGCAGCTGACCTGTCTCTGGAACAGGAATACCTTCTAGATAAAACGAGACAACAGAGACACGATGCTTGGGATTGCCAATGAGATGCAAGCCAGGTACCTGAGCCAGTTGCTCTCGTGCATATTCCGTCAATTGATGCTCATGATGCTCTATATTGCGAATACCAATACGACTCACGTAGTCGAGTGCTGCACCTAATCCAATAGCATCAGCGACATTTGGCGTACCAGCCTCGAATCGGGCAGGGGGTGTGTTATATTCCGTACGCTCTATCGTCACGTCCTTGATCATATTACCACCACCTTGCCAAGGATGCAGTTTCTCTAACAACTCGTGCCGGCCATACACCACTCCGATGCCATTAGGACCATAGATCTTATGTCCACTGAACACAAAGAAGTCGGCACCAAGGGCTTGCACGTCGACAGCAGTATGGGCAATAGACTGTGCTCCGTCTATCAGTACAGGCACATTGTGGGAATGAGCAATATCAATGATACGCTGCACATCGTTAATGGTGCCAAAGGTGTTGTTTACATGACCAACAGAGACGATACGGGTGCGAGGAGTTATCAGTCGCTCAAGTTCCGATAAGATTAAATCCCCGTTCTTATCGGTAGGAATAGCCCGCAACTCCGCTCCCTGCTCCTTAGCCACTTGTTGCCAGGGTACGATATTGGCATGATGGTCCAGTTCCGAGACGATGACATTATCACCCACAGACAGATATTGGCGTCCGAACGTCTGAGCCACGAGGTTGATGCCTTCAGTGGTACCACGTACGAAGATGATGTCGTCGGCAGATGGAGCATTGATAAAACGGCGTACTTTCTCGCGGGCACCCTCGTAAGCATCGGTGGCACGAGCAGCCAACGTATGCGCTCCACGATGGATATTGGAGTTATAGTTGCGATAGTAGTCGGAGATTTTATCAATCACCTGGACGGGTTTCTGCGTAGTAGCACCATTATCGAGCCAAACAAGGTCGTGGCCGTTCACCTGCTGTTGCAAGACGGGGAAATCCTTCTTGATCTCGTCGGTCGACAACGTGTCAGCCTCCTCATAGTTCAGTTCCTGCAGTTTCTGAGTCTCGGGAATGCCGATACCAAAGCCCTCGTCACCTGGCAAGGTATGCGATACGAGGGTGTCGTCTGGTGCAGAGACATCCTGCGGCTCGTCGTCGGCAAAATATTTGCTGACCACAGCCCGCATCTCGTCCAACAGGCAGGTATCGGGCAATCCGAGATCTTGTTTGATTAGTTCTATCATTATTTCTCTACTTTATTACGATGCTGGTAGTCGTGATAGTAGCCTACCTCTACATTCTCAAGAACAGCAATGGCGTCGTCGGTCAATGCTGCAAGACTGAAATACTTGGTCAACAGATAAGAGGCGACACCAAACTTGTCGAGACCCATCAGGCGAGCACTGAGCGACGGGGCAATCTCACCGGGAATACCACTCTGGTGCAGACCTACCACACCCTGATTCTTCTCACCGGTACGTACGAGGATAATCTTTGTTGTTCCCACACCACGACCAGTAAGGAACTGTCCTTCGACCTCTACTTTGTCAGAAGGAATCAAGGGAACACCACGCCAAAGAATGACTTTCGTGCCAAAGAGGTCGGTTGTCACAGGTGGTACTCCACGCCATGTGCATTCACGCTCAAAGGCGGCAATCGCACGTGGATGTGCAATGAAGAAAGCCGGCTCCTTCCATACTAACGACAGCAATTCGTCAAGGTCGTCGGGGGTTGGTGCTCCATAGCGGGTAGTGATGCGATGGGCAGGACTGACAGAAGCAAGAAGACCGAATTGAGTGTTATTGATGAGTTCCCACTCCTGACGTTCCTTGATACTCTCAACAGAAAGGCGTAGTTGCTCTTCGAGTTGGTTATAAGGATTATTATACAGGTCGCTTACACGGGTATGTACACGAACAACGGTCTGTAGGGTGTTGAGACTGTATTCCGTGGGATTCTCCTCATAGTCGATATAGGTCTCAGGGATGATATTGTCCTCCTCATGACCACTGACTAAGTCGATATGTTTCTCACCATGATCATTGACAGTTGCTTTCAGTCGCAATTGCTTGTCGACAGCCTTCTGGAAAGTCTGACGGAAGTCTGGAACCTCCTTGATGAACTTCTCTAATTCAGAGAGTTTCAGGGAGAGAAATACAGAAGGGGTGACAGCACGGACGCTGACTGTGGAAGCTGCGTCGTTCAAAAGGTCTGCCTCACCGAAGAACTCACCGTCACCCAGCAGGGCAATTCGCAGTTCCTCTCCATGAGGACCTTTGTTGATAACTTCCGCCTGACCACTTGCAACGATGAAGAATTTCTGTTTATCTTTGCCTTCTTTGACGAAAAGGTTACCTAATGATACCTCGACAGTCTCGAAGGAACTTGCCAAACGATTCACAATTTCATCATCGAAAGCAGAGAACAGAGGAATCTGTTTCAGACTCTTTGCGGTAAATGAGGGCACCCCATTCAGGTACTCGATATTCAGACGTTCCGTCTTCTTGAGTTCTACCTTGGTACGGTTGACGCGGTAAGTGCCGCCACTGACCTGAACCCATGGAAGGAGTTTCAGGAGAAGTCTTGGAGTGATAC
>CAZIKA010000163.1:0-4496 GCA_964539705.1 uncultured Prevotella sp.
TTGGTGATATAGTCGTCGGCACCAATCTTGAAGCCTTCGAGGATATCTTCTTTCAGCGTCTTGGCTGTGAGGAAGATGATGGGTATCTCAGCATTGGCGCTACGGATTTCCTGAGCCAGCGTAAAACCGTCTTTCTTAGGCATCATCACATCGAGTACGCAGATATCGAACTTGGTCTTCATAAAGGCCTTGAAACCGGCTTCTCCATCAGGACAGAGCTCAGCCTCGTAGCCCTTGGCTGCCAAATACTCACGCAACAACATTCCGAGGTTCTCATCGTCCTCGCAAAGTAAGATTTTCAGTTTGTCTTCCATAATCGTAATGTTTAAAAAAATGTATGTTATAATTATATGTTTAATCCTCTTTTAATATAGGGAGCGTCACGGTGAACTTGGTGCCTTTGCCCAGTTCGCTCTCGCATTTGATTTCGCCTTCGTGGAGGTTGATAATCTCCTTGACATAGGCCAGACCGAGTCCGAAGCCTTTCACATCGTGTACGTTACCCGTATGGACGCGATAGAACTTGTCGAAGACTTTCTTGACGTTCTCTTTCTTGATACCCTGTCCGTCGTCTTTTATCGAGAAGTGCAGATGGTCGCCTTCGTTCCACGTGCGGATATAGATATTCACAGGTTGGTCGGGCTTGCGGTATTTTACGGCATTATCCAACAGATTTGTGATGGCATTCTGGAAATGAACCTCGTCAACAAAGATGGCAGAATCGACAGCCTCAATCTCTGTATAGATCTTTCCGCCAGTATGCTCAACACGCAGGTTGAAGGTGGCTGCTGTCTGTTCAAGCAGTTCGTTAAGGTCGAGCTCTTTCTTCTTGAAAGACGTAGACTTACGGTCGAACATTGACATCTGGAGAACTTTCTCAACCAGGAATCGCAGACGGCGCGACTCGTCGCCAATCACAGTACTCAGATGCTTCATCATAGTGGGACTCTTGGCTACAGACTCATCTCCCAACATCTGGGCTGCCAGCGAGATACTGCTGATAGGAGTCTTTAACTCATGTGTCATATTGTTGATGAAGTCGTTCTTGATTTCTGTGTAGCGCTTCTGACGGAAGATGATGACAATCGTAAAAACGAAAGTGATCAGCAGCACGATGGTGAAAATGACAGCAGGAATCATGAAACGTACACTAGAGTAGATATACGAACTCATCTCCGGGAAGTGAATCCTTACAACGCCTCTCTTAGAATAGGGATCGTTGTGGAAAAGTTCCTGGGGATAGGTGTATTCCTCGCCCTCTTCCTCGTAGTCAGGACAACGATATACCTCACGCCCATCGGTTGTAGATACGGTGAAGTGATAGGGAATGTCGATGCCATTGTTGAGCAGCTCGGCACGGATATCCTGATCCAGCAGCTTGAAGTTGACACGTTCTTTCAGGGGCTTCTCACTGGCAGAATATAATATATTGTATACGACTTCGTCGAGCAGAGCCTTCTGATAGACATAGCGGTTGCGGATAATCTCCTGAAGGGATTTTGTGGCTTCGGAGAGCTGATCCTTATCGGTGTGC
Source organism: uncultured Prevotella sp. (assembly GCA_964539705.1). Classification (GTDB taxonomy): domain Bacteria; phylum Bacteroidota; class Bacteroidia; order Bacteroidales; family Bacteroidaceae; genus Prevotella. Next base: position 1,535 of record CAZIKA010000163.1, read on the forward strand.
ATCATCATGGCCTTTGGCACGCTGGCTGGCTTTGTGGTAAAAGTCTTGAGCTCAAAGGCAGAATAGAAAGTGCCGTCTTCAGAAGATACAGAGAACTGATGGGCATGTTGTACGCTGCCATCCAGACCATTAACGATAACGGAGTCTTGTTCAAAGGCACGACGCTCAACCTCGTTGACATCTTTCTCGAGATAGCGCAACGTCTCGTTCATCTCTAGATTACGCGAGGCTTGATAAAGACTACGCTTCACACTCTCGTCGAACTGCTCTTTCTTCATCTTAGCGATCTCTTCAATATAAGAGATTTGCATGTAGAGCAATCCAAGGAACGAGAGTCCCATGATGATCGCAATAGTCCATATTGTAGATTTCTTCATTTTCTGCTTATCGTTAGTATGATGCTGCAAAGATAAGAAGAATATCTATACGATGAACGGTTTAGTTAAACGATTTGGTTAAAATTTAGCGTATTTAATAAAAATATAATATTATAGTTGTAAATATTCAACTATAATTTGAATTACATGGCTAGCGGATACATTGTTCTCTGAGGAAATCATCCCATTGACCTTGATAGCCATTGAATACATTCAGGTCAACTTCGGATTGAATGCCTTTCACACGGCCGTCGCCACTCAGTTGCCAAATGGAGAGGTGGATGTCTGGTTTGTATTCGCCATAGCGGGCAATCCAGAAATGGTATTCGTTCTTCAAATCTGGAGCATGATGTAATCTTTCGTTTACAAATTTCTGGTTGATGTACAATAACGGTTTGACGCCCACCCGCTTTTCGACAATTTTCAACCAGATACGGATATTCTTGAATAGTATATCGACACCACCCATTTGCTCTATCTGGAAGTCGGTGGGTTCAATGTCGAGCATGGGAGGTAAGTCACCACGTTTAAACGACGTGTTTTTCAGGAAATGATTGGCCTGTGCCTTGGGATCTTGTTTCGTAGAGAAGAAATGGTAAGCACCAACAGGAATGTTATATTGGTGGCAGTTTTTGTAGTCGTCAGAGAAATAGCGATTCTGAATTGAGATGCCTTCGGTGGACTTGATATATACAAAGGAAACGGGGTAGTCAACATCACCTTTGATGCGTTTCTGGCTAATACGGCGCCCTAATCCTGATATGCGTAGTTGTTTCCAGTTAATGCCAAAACGACGGCGACCTTTCTCGTGCTGATAGCGGGAGATATCAATGCCGTAAATCCTTTCTGTCGTATATACCACATGCTCACCTTTGAAGCGGTTCATACGCCAGATGCCGGCTTTCAGATTGGTGGGGGAGACGCTGAAGCCAAACCCGTTTCGGCAGTCTCTTTCCCAATGGCCTTCGTAATAGGTGCCATCGGCAGCCTGGTAGGAACCGTGTCCGCTAGCCATCATGTGTCTGTTGAACTGTCCTGCATAGGTACCCAAAGAGTCAATGCGAATACCATAGACAAGGGTGTCTGCCTGGAAATGTCCAATAATGATGCGCCCATACATATCCTGTACAATACACTTTCCCTCGCGAGTATAGTCATTTTTTCGTAAGTAATTAGTCATCATCAGTTTTCCCTTAGGCATATATGTGGCTAAGGTGGAGTCGCCTTCTTCGGCATAGCGGGCTACCATGTCGAAACCTTCGTCTTGTACGGTATGCCGTTGCAAATAGTAGTGCAGTTCGTTTTGTATCATCTGAAGCCGCTGACTAAACGAACTGACTGCGAGTATGATGGCTAATAGGTATTGCATGATAGAATGGTGGATTCAACAACGGATTAGGATTTCCGATTTTCTTCCCAAGACAGTAATGCCTTGATAAATGTTTCGTATGGATTGTTGCGAAACTGCTTGCCTTTTATACCTTCTATTATAATATAAATAAGGTATATAACTGTGCAGATAAGGAAACCTGATGCATAGGCATACATTGCCAATTTTGTGTCTTTCACCAAGAGACTGAACAGCGCTACGGGAATAGCAAAAGCCAAACAGAGAATGAGGAAACGATACTTCTTCCACGAATCCTTGAAGTCCTCGTACTTCTGTTTCTTCTCCAGATAGGCCTCAAAGGCTTCTTCTGTGAGATGGTAGTTTTCAATCTTTGGCAGGGTAGGGTCGTCCTTGTAATCTGTACGGATATCCCAGATGTGTCCTTGAATGGATTCCAAGGAAATATGGTCGATATATGAGCGGTCTATTTGAAACATGATATAAAAAATTTAAGCCCCCTGAAGCTCAGGGGGCTTTTAAATTTAACAGAGTCTGCGTGAGCCGTCTCCGATGACTACATCAATGACCTCTGGCTCATGGCCGTACTTGGCTGCAAACTTAGCCTTAGCGTCGGCAATGAACTTGTTGTACAGGTCTGCACGAACAAGGTTGATGGTGCAACCACCAAAGCCGCCACCCATGATACGAGAACCGGTAACGCCATTTTCCTTGGCGATATCGTTCAGGTAGTCGAGCTCTTCGCAGCTTACCTCATATTCCTTTGATAGACCATAGTGAGTCTCGTACATCTTCTGACCAACGGTCTCGTAGTCGCCTTCCAGCAGAGCATCGCAGACAGCGAGTACACGGTCCTTCTCGCCCAGTACGAAGTGAGCACGGGTGTAGTCCTCTTCACCAACCTCAGCGCGAACTTCCTCCAGCTGCTCCCATGTGCAGTCACGCAGGGTCTCGAACTTGCCCTCTGGATGCTTGGCTTGGATGTGCTTCACTACGTTCTCACAAGAGTTACGACGATCGTTGTATGGAGAGCCAGCCAACTCGTGCTTTACCTTACTGTTGAGCAATACTAGCTTGTAGCCATCTGGCTTGAATGGGAAGTACTCGAACTCACGGCTACGGCAGTCAAGACGCATGAGGCAACCTGCCTTACCGAATACAGAGGCAAACTGGTCCATGATACCGCAGTTCACACCGCAGTAGTTGTGCTCAGTAGCCTGACCAGCGAGAACCATAT
>CAZIKA010000164.1:0-4495 GCA_964539705.1 uncultured Prevotella sp.
AATAGGGATGATAATTGAGCAAACCAAAGAGGTAGTTGTCTTGCGAAGGACGTTCGTATGCTTTTAGGTTACGATAGGTATCCAACTCGTTATTGGGGTTTATTAAGGCCTTGACCTCTGCAGGTACACTGGCGTTTAATTGGCGGAAATGTTCAGCTGTGATATAGTTGTTGTCTTTGTGCTCATTGCCATACATCATACAGCGGCCAAATAGTTTAAGGGCTACTTCATGGATGGTGTTGTCGGTCTGGATAATCAACATGAGGTTAGTGATATTTGTTTGTGGGTTACCGCCTGCAACTCCTGATCCCCCTTCAATATTATAGCCTGTAATCATACCAGTGTAGATGGTTGTATTAGTGTCATAAACACGTTCCAAATTACGTGTCATAAACCATGCAACAACCAAAGAAATCATTGGTAATACAACCAAATACCAACGAATTTTATATAAGAATCGAACTATATATCTGAAAATGTCCATCTTATGAAAAATAAATGGTTACGTTATTTCGTTTATTCTTTTGCAGCTTCTTTTGCCTCCTTAGCCTCTTTTTTTAGATAGGCTTTTTCGCGCTTCTCTTCTTCCTCTGCAGCCTTTTTGATGCGCTTTTCTACAGCTTTATTCTCTTTAGCTATCTGTTTTTTTGATTTCTCAACAGTAGAATCGAGTGTAATCTCTGTAGTTGTGTTAGTAATAATAGGTGTACGTGTCAGAATCTCGAGTGTAATGATGTCTGTGGTGATTTCTGTCAGTAATGTTTGATATGTACTAACAGAGCCCATGTTGCGTTGTCCGGTAAAAGCATAATCCTCAATTTCCATATTACCATGATGGAACTCAACTTCGTTAAGAGAATTGGCACCTTGGTAGGCAGCCGCACTTTCGCCAGCCGTTTTTAAAGCGACCAAGTTGTTAGTGATTTTTATGTAAAGTGTTGCAATTTGTAATTTTAATTGGTCGTAAGCTGCATCTTTTTGGATTTGAGCATTCTCCACTTCCAGACGTTTGCGCTTTACCGAGTGTCCTAAGTCTAGAATATCTTCCAGAGGGACGGCAAGATTGACACCTACATTCCAGTAGTTTTGTTCAGAAGCGTGAGGCTGCCACACCATACCTGTACCGTAACCAGTGCCTTGCGCACCGTTCCAGATATCTGAGCGTCCATAGCTGTAGCTGGCATGACCACTGACGTATGAAAAGATATGCTTCTTTTGCTTGGTCACCTCTGCTTTGGCAATTTCCTCCATCTTAGCCATCTGTAGGATGGTAGGATTGGCCTTGGCGTTTTCAAAGAGGACAGCCAAAGGTGGTAATTTGAACTCTGAAAAATTGATATCCTTGTCTTGGCTGGAGTCAAAGAAACCGGCGCTAATACCGCTGTCATCAGCCGATTGGGCTGATGCTGAAAGGGTAAAAGCAACCAAGGCTAAAGCAGATATATACTTCTTTATCATATCGAATGATGCTCAAATCATTATTATACGTCTTCTTTTTGTACAAAGGCAAACAATGTGCGGAATATAATCTTCATATCGAGTGCGAAGGAGTAGGTCTGTCCGTACTTGATATCAAGTTGCTTGCGCTCTTCTGCCGACATCTTGCCGCCTTTGCCTCGCTCTTCTACTTGCCACAGGCCGGTGAGCCCTGCTGGCGCCATGAAACGGTCGATGCTGGCATCTGCAGTCAACTTCTCTGCTTCATAGAGGGGGAGGGGACGGTTGCCAACGATTGACATATCGCCTTTCAGAATGTTGAACAACTGTGGCAGTTCGTCGATGCTGTATTTCCTGATAAAACGTCCAACCTTTGTGACGCGGGGGTCGTTCTCTATCTTTACAAACGCATTGTTGATGTCTTCTTCCTTTTGTTTGGCAAAGTCGCTTTCGTTCACCACGAAGTCATCTCCAATCAACATGATTTCATCATCGTTGATCATCATGCTCGACTCTATTTCCTTGTCCAACAAGTCACCTTGTGAATCGACGCCCAGCGGTGTTGCTATCGAACTGAGTCTCTGTCCCTTCTGCTTGCTGTATTGATTGCCAGTCTTGCTCAGTTCCTTGAGGCGTTTCTCGGCATCTGTATACATAGAGCGGAATTTCAGGAAATCAAAGATCTGATAGTTCGTTCCCACACGTTTCGACTTGAACATAGCCGGTCCCGGACTTTCCAGTTTGATGGCAATGGCCGTAAGGATCATGACAGGAGACAAGACGATGATGGCCAATGATGAGAATACGATGTCAAAGATGCGTTTCCACAAGGGTATCTTAAACTGCAGCACCGTTTTCTTCGTGATATTGGAATCGAAGAGCATATCTTCTCTGTCGCAGATAAACTGTATCTTTTTGTTTATCAGCGTCACAGGCGCAACGGTATCGAGGGTGTCGTTGATACCTGCCTGTTGGTACACCTGTCGCTCTTCCGTAGAAAGATGCGGTGTGAGCAGAATGATATAGATGCCTTGGCAGTTCTGTTTCAGATAGTTGATAGCTTTAACATCCTCTGTTTGGTTGGCCTTTTCAAGGAAAATAATATAGTGGTCGTTGATTTTGTGTCTGTTGCACTCTTCAGCGGCCTCTACGTAATTCTGCTTAAAAACGGTTTGCTTTCCAGGCAGATATCTTAGTCGTTCTTCTGACTGTGGATTATTTCCAATGTATATTACGCCAATCATACTTTAGTCGTTGGGCAGGATCTTCTTTACGCGAATCTTCAGCTCCATGGGGTTGAATGGCTTCACAATATAGTCTTCAGCTCCATTCTCCAAGAGTCGGATGCGCTCACTGGTCGAGTCCTCGCTTGAAAGCATGATGACAGGAATGTGACTGAACAACTCGTTCTGCTTAATCCACTCCAGGAAGTCATCACCGCGCATACCTGGCATACGGATATCAGAAATAATTAGGTCGGGGGTGTTGCCTGCTTGTAGCCACTTTACACCTTGTAATCCGTCGGGCAGCCATTGTACGTCATAATCACTCATCAAGTAGATAGACAGGACTTTGGCTATCGTCTCTTTGTCGTCCAGTATTAGAATTTTCTTTTTCATATTAATATGAACTTAGCTATTAAATGTTCTTGGTTTGTTATATAACACCATGCAAAGGTAAGTAAAAAAAATGAATTGCGAACAAAATGTCCATAAAAAAATAGGGTATAGTCATAAAAAAGTGTGTTTTAGTGAAAATATTTCTGGGGAATAGCCGTTCTAAAACGTATATTATTCAAAGTTACAAATCAACTTATTTAATATAACAATGAGATATTTATTGGGATTCGATGTGGGCAGTTCGTCTGTCAAAGCATCATTGGTCAACGCCGACAACGGCAAGTGTGTAGCTTCTGCTTTCTTCCCTGAGAAGGAGGCTCCCATCATGGCAGCCAAGACAGGATGGGCTGAGCAGAAACCTGAGTCTTGGTGGGAGTATGCCAAGTCTTCGCTTCAGAAAATTATGCACGATAGCGGTGCTAAGGGTGAGGATATCAAAGCAATAGGTATTTCCTATCAGATGCATGGTTTGGTATGTGTGGATAATGCCCTGAAGCCTCTGCGTCCGGCTATTATCTGGTGTGACTCTCGTGCCGTGCCTTATGGTGAGGCTGCTTTCCGTGATCTTGGTGGCGACAAGTGCTTGTCTCATCTTCTGAACTCGCCAGGCAACTTTACCGCTGCTAAATTGGCTTGGGTCAAGGAGAACGAGCCCGACTTGTATAGCCGTATTTATAAGATTATGCTTCCTGGCGATTACCTTGCTATGCGCCTATCTGGTGTAGCTAATACCACGGTAAGCGGACTTTCAGAAGGAATGTTCTGGGACTTTAAGGAGAATCAGGTGGCTCAGTTCCTGCTCGACTACTACGGTTTCGACCGTTCGCTGATTGCCGATATCGTACCTACGTTCTCTGAGCAGTGTGTGGTTTCTGAGGAGGCTGCTGCCGAACTTGGTCTGAAGGCCGGTACGCCTATTACCTATCGTGGTGGTGATCAGCCCAATAATGCTCTGTCACTCAATGTGCTCAATCCTGGAGAGATTGCTGCTACAGCAGGTACTTCTGGCGTGGTTTATGGTGTTCTGGGTGATGTCAACTATGACCCCAAGTCGCGTGTTAATACATTTGCCCATGTAAATCATCAGGCAGACCAGACCCGTCTTGGTGTACTGCTCTGTATTAATGGTACGGGTATCCTTAATGCTTGGGTTCACCGTAATATCACTCCAGGCATCGGTTATGCAGAGATGAACGACTTGGCCGCTCAGGCTCCTATCGGTAGCGATGGTGTGACGATTATCCCATTCGGAAATGGCGCAGAGCGTGTATTGGAGAATCGTGAGATTGGTTGCTCTATCAATGGCGTTAACTTCAACAAGCATTCTCAGGCTCACCTTGTTCGTGCTGCTCAGGAAGGTATTGTATTCTCGTTCTGCTACGGCATGGAGATTATGCAGCAGATGGGTATGGATATCAAGAAGATTCATGCTGGTAAGG
>CAZIKA010000165.1:0-4439 GCA_964539705.1 uncultured Prevotella sp.
AAGAAATGAGCGCTCGTTTGGGCGCTCATTCTTTATATGTTCTATTTCCTACGTCTTAACTCACTTGGCGACATACCCATGTTTTTACGGACATAGGAGCCGAAGTGCGACATATTTGTAAAGCCTAGTTTAGCAGATATCTCCTTGATAGTCATGCTGCTGTTCTTCAGGTAGAAACGGATATCCTCAACCGTGTACTGAATAACCCAGTCAGATGCCGTTTTATTACTATATTTCAAGCAAAGCATCGTCAGGTATTTGGGGGTGATAGCCAACTGACCAGCATAGGTAGCAATAGGCTGACGCTTCACCTCGTTATTAGACAATGTACTTAGGAAACGGTTGAACAGCATCTTGCCCTGCGACGGCTTATGGTCTTCGAAATCACCGCTGTTTTCTTCCAATACAATACACATATCAAGCAGCAATGCGCGCAGCAGCGACTGCATCGTCAGATAAGACGGTACACGTGACTTATTCTGCAATTTCAGACGAATCAGCGAATAGTAAAGATCCAACTCCTGACGGCACGACTCATTCAACGAATACTTGTAGGTCTGATTGATATAAACCATATGGTTCCACGTCTCCATCTTATCACGAAGCAATGCCTGAAGAAGATTGTCTGAAAGGCCTATCGCTTTGCAGTCGAACTCCTTATTGCGCATACTGTCTTCTACCTTCACATTAGGAGGACAAATAAATGCATCACCTGGAACAAATTCAATCTTTTCGCCATTTACAACCAGTTGAATCTTTCCTTTACAACAGATTCCCAAGAGGGTGGTTTGAGGTTTAAGGGGGAAAGCCTGTGACAAAGCTTCCACATGGTCGAAGATGACGACATCGCCGTCATGGTACTCTAATACGGAATTACTTAAATTGATAAATCCGGTCTGGTCGTTGTGATAATTGGACATACAGCTATTGATTTGGCTGCACAAATTTCATCATTTTATTTCATATATTGACACACCAAACACGAAAAAATGATGCCCGTTTCCGTCTATTTCCCCAAATCCGTTAATGATTCTACGTTTTTGAACACGAGAAAGCCTCGTATCACACCCCTTTGCGAGCGTTTTTTCCAGCGTTTTAAGTATACTCCTTCACCTCACGTTTTCCACGTAGCACTGCTAACGCGTTCAGCGCCAAGGCTTCCATCTCGTCTTCGCCAGGGAAGCAGTAGGTAGGTGCCAGGAACTCGATGCGTTGGCGCAGTCGGCTAATCACGTATTCGGAGCGTGCCAGTCCTCCGGTTAACAGGATAGCATCCACCTTGCCACAGAACACAGCGCCGAGTCCCACGATATTCTTCGCCACATGATAGATCATCGCATTCAGAATCATCTCCGCGTGTTGATCACCATTGGCAATTCGCTGTTCTATCTCCTTCACATTCGTTGTACCCAGATGGGCATTCAGTCCTGCCTTACCTGCCAATCGCTTCAATAGTTGCTTTTCACTATACTTGCCGCTGAAGCTCAAGCGAATCAAGTCGGCTGCGGGCAAAGACCCGGCACGCTCTGGCGAAAAGGGACCCTCGCCGTCCAGCGCATTATTGGCATCCACAGCACGTCCATGCTGATGGGCAGCCACAGAGATACCACCACCAAGGTGACAGATAATCAAATCCAAGTCTTCATAGCGTTTGCCTATCTCGTTGGCAAACCTTCGCGCAATAGCTCGTTGATTCAGGGCATGCCAGATACAAATACGGTTCATCAAAGGCGAACCGCTGATGCGGGCATAGTCATTCAACTCATCCACCACGCCTGGATCGGCAATAAACGAACGACAACCGGGGATATTCTTCGCTATCTCATGCGCAATCAAGCACCCCAGGTTACAAGCGTGGTTGTGCATCGCAATACCGTTCATCGTATCATCCAGCATCTGCTGGTTGATCTCATAGACGCCACCAGCCAACGGCTTTACCAATCCACCACGACCGATCACGGCCTCAAACTGCATTGGCACATTCATGCGTTCCAGTTCTTCAAGCACCAGTTTCTTACGATAGTCCAACTGATTCAGCACATCGTCACCAAACTGTGCCAAGTCCTCATTGGAATGAGTGATTCCACGCAGTATCATCGGTTTCTCGTCCTCGAAGACAGCCATCTTCGTGGAGGTAGACCCTGGGTTGATAACAAGTATAAACATAGACGAAATATCGAAATAACGTTATAACGTAATAACGAGCATTAAGCATTGATACACGCCAGCGCCAGCGAATAGAACTTATTATCGGCTGAGTCGGCACGCGAGGTCAGCACCACAGGCACCTGAGGCCCCTGCAGGATAGCTGCCGTCTGCGCCTGACAGAACAGCGTGATAGACTTATAAAAGACATTTCCTGCCTGAATATCTGAGAAGATCAGACCGTCAGAGCAACCTTCCAAAGGCGATGAAAGACCCTTCTTATGCAGTGCTGCAGGCGAGAGCGACGTCTTCAAATCCAGCGGACCATCCACGATACAAGGACCGAACTGTCCTGCGTTAGCCTGCTCCACCAACTCTCGATACTCCACCGTGCAGGGGAAATGCTTGGGGTTCACCTTCTCCGAACAACTAATCAGGGCGATGCGAGGCTCCTCCACACCCATATTTCTACATAGGTCCAACAGATAAATCAGCTGTTGCTCGCGCTGCTCCTTCGTAGGATAAGGAATCACCGCCACATCCGTCATAAACAGCAGCTTGTCGTATTGCTCCATCTTGGCACAGCACAGATGCGTCAGCACACGACCCTTTGGCAGGATGCCCGTCTCCTTGTTCAGGATAGCCTTCAGGAGGTTGTCCGTATTCAGCAGGCCCTTCATAATCACATCCGCCTTACCTTCGCGAACCAGCGCAACTGCCTCAGCAGCAGCCACATCCACATCATCGTTATCTACGTATATGGCTTCAGCGAAACCTGCCTTTACGGCACGCTCCACAGCGCCACTTGTACTCTCATCACGACCGCACACCACAGCCACGCGACGACGCACGCCGCTCGTCTTCAGGTGCTCCACCAATTCATCAAAACATTGTATTGCCTTCATAATCTTTTGTTTGATGCGACAAAGTTACGAAAAGTTGAGCGCAAAACAAAGAATTAGTATTCTTTTTTTGCCGAGACGGAGTAAGTTCGCGCTCGAATGAGCGCAGAAGTACAAAAAAATATATGAAATTACAAGAAGTAAGGCTACAAATATGTGTTTTTCAAAATAAGACACCCTGCCTTTCCCCTTATCGTCTAGTAACGAAAAGTGGCGGGATGTCGCGGCGGATGACCAGTTTCCAGGCGTCATCACCATCGGGAGCGTAGTACACATGGTCCGTATGGTCGCCCATCAGCAGCACCATACGCTCATCGATGGGCTTTCCGTAGTGGCGCAGCGTCACCTTCATGCGCTTGCTGGATACTGCCGCCGAGACCTCATAAGGACGGTCCTTCAGCTCACCCACGGCAATCTCCACCAATTGCTCCACGATGCGCAAGGGTTCGCGGTCTTCCTGTTCGGCAATGATGCGCCTCACGAACTCCATTGCGTTCTCCTCGTACGCTGGTGTGAATGTCTTATCGTTGTCAGTCATATAGTTTTTGTTTTATTTGTTATTATTTCTTTATCTTATGAAAAATAAGTCGCTAATTACTTTGTTGCGTACGCATCCAAGCCGTTACACTCTGACCCGTGTACTGCTTGAAGGCCAAGCTGAAGGTACTATAGCTGCGATAGCCACTTTCACTTGCCAACTGACGGGCAGTAACATTTCTTGATATGGCAACAGCTTTCATATAAAGTTGCTTGAAGTGTTCGATACGCAACTGATTGATATAGGCATTATATATGGTGCTGGCCTGCGTAAAATAGGCACCAAGGTAGGTACGGTTAGTACCTATGATAAGAGCCAACTGCTGCAGTGTGAGGTCGTGCTGCAGATAGAAGCCAGCCACGACAGCCAGCAAGGCAACACCGCCGTAGAACATCAGGAAAGTTATGTCGTTAAGACTCTGTTGTCCGTACATATTTTGCAAAATTAAGAAAATTCCCCAAAACATGCAAATCCTAAGCGCCTATCGACGACAGATTCTTACGCATTTGATACATTTTTGTAAATTTTGGAAGTCAATTGTAAATTTTGAAACTCCATGGATTCTATTGCAACGGTGCCAACGGATACACGATATTGACGATGAAAATGTTGGCGGCAAGGATGATGAGGTTCATTAGCAAGCCGATGCGCATAAAGTCACTGAAGCGGTAGCCACCAGGACCATAGACCAACATGTGGGTGGGCGAGCCGATAGGAGTGGCGAAACTGCTGCTCACGCTGATCATCAGGGCGATGAGGAAGGGGTAAGGCTCGTAGCCCAGCTTTTCTGCCGCCTCGTACATGATGGGGAAGAACATGGCACCCGCCGCCGTGTTCGAGATGAACTCGGTGAT
>CAZIKA010000166.1:0-1473 GCA_964539705.1 uncultured Prevotella sp.
ACCTGCACCTCTCAGCTGGCTGTACCATTCTGGCTGCTCCTGCCTCGATGAAGGCCTACGACCCGAGTGAGTCGTTCGGTGGTTTCCCTGAGTATCAGGATGGTGGACACACCTATTTCCATAACTCGCTCATCTGGGCTGAGGGACAAACGAACGTATCGATTACGGGTCACGGTATGATTGACGGCAAGGGTCTGACGAAGAAAGACACGGAAGTCTCTGGTCAGATACAAGGTGGTAGCATCGGTACGGGCGATAAAGCCATCGCGCTGAAACTGTGCCGACAGGTCACCATCCGTGATATCACCATCTATCGGGGTGGGCACTTCGGTATCATCATGACGGGGTGCGACCTCTCCACGATTGATAACGTCACTATCGACACCAATCGCGACGGGTTCGATATAGACTGCTGTAAGTATATGACCATCACGAACTGTAAGATCAACACGCCTCGTGATGACGCGCTGGTGCTGAAGTCGAGCTATGCGCTGAAGAAGCCTGTAACGACAGAACATATCGCCATTTCTAACTGTAATATCACGGGGTATAAGTGTGGCACGTTGCTTGACGGGACCTATGCACCAGAGCCAGTAAACTGGGTGTGCGGTCGTTTTAAGTTAGGTACGGAGAGCAATGGTGGATATCGTAATATCTCGCTGACCAACTGCACTTTTATGTACTCTAGCGGACTGGCCTTCGAGGAGGTGGATCAGGGAAAGATGGAGAATATCGTGGTATCGAACATCACCATGAGTCACGTACATCATTATCCCATCTATATCACCACAGGTTGTCGAAATCGTGGACCGAAAGAGGTGACACAACCTTCCAGCGCCCGTGATATCCAAATATCGAATGTCATTGCCGACGACTGCGACTCGCTATGCTCTATCATCGTGACAGGTATGAAGGATGAGCCTATCCGCAATGTGTGGCTCTCGAATATCCGACTTTATTTCAAGGGGGGCGGTACGCGTGACCTCGTGAACAAGAACTATCGTGAACAGGGCAAAAACTACCCTGAACCGAAGTTTGCTGGCTGGACACCTGCCTATGGTCTCTATGCCCGTCATGTAGAAGGCCTCCACGTGCGTGATGTCACCTTCCGCTATGAACGTCCCGACTATCGTCCTGCTGTGGTGCTGGATGATGTGCGCGATGTCACTCTCAAGGATATCGATGCGCCTACAGAGCCAGGCATAGAACAAATAGTTAAGAAATAATAGAAAAAAGTTGTTGAGAGCGCCAAACACCTAACACCTAACATTTAAGAATTGTAAGATGTTGATAATGAACTACTTCGCGATTATAAAGAGTCGTAAACACCTAACATAAACCTAACACAGACCTAACATTTCGAGGAATGGCAGGCATAATATGTTAGGTCTATGTTAGGTCTTTGTTACCTCTTATGTTAGGTCTTGAATAGGGCTCATAAATGATTCCCATGGTGGGAATGGCTTGTTCCCA